>NZ_JBIUVJ010000001.1:0-162043 GCF_044742875.1 Pseudomonas sp. NPDC087817 | reverse complement strand
AACACACAAAACCTGTGGGAGCTGGCTTGCCAGCGATGGCGTCAGCGCATTCACATCCTGAATGTCTGACCCACCACTCCAGCCCCGCCAACTGAGCACATACGCTCAATCCACTCGCCCACAATCAATCGATCATCAGAGCCACTTTTTTCTTGTTGGCCACCGACCATGATCGAATCCGCGCCATCGCGTATCACCCTGTTCTTACTACTGTGCGGGCTGACCGAAAGTGCTGTCGCCGACGGCTTTTTCGACAATGCCAAGTCCGAAGTGCTCAGCCGCAACTTCTTTCTAAGCAACGACTACCGCTCACCCTCTCCCAACGGTAAAAACTACAAACAGGAATGGGCACAAGGGTTTATCGGCACTTTCTCATCCGGTTTCACAGACGGCACGATTGGATTTGGCATCGACGCTCACGCCTTTGCCGGTCTGAAACTGGATGGCGGCAAAGGTCACTCCGGCACTGGCTTGCTGCCGGTAGACAGCGACGGTCGCAGCGAAAACGATTATTCCAGTGCCGGTGGCGCATTGAAGTTGAAAGCCTCGCGCAGCACGTTGGCGTTTGGCGAAATGACCGTGGAAACCCCAGTATTCGACACCGCCGACAAACGCCTGCAACCGGAGTACGCCACGGGTTTTCTGCTCACCAGCCGGGAGATCGACAACATCAATCTGCAGGCCGGGCATTTCACGGCGTTCAAGAATCAGGACAGCGCTTCCGGCAAAGGCGATTTCTACGGCTACGGCGCCAACACCGAACACGGCTCAATCAGCTTTCTCGGTGCCGATCTGTTCGGCGACAGTCCTGTGGGCGGTGCTGTGTATGCGTCCGAGCTGACGGACACCTGGCATCAGTACTACGGCAACCTGCACTTCAAGCAGGCCGGCATATTCCTCGACGCCAACCTCTACCACACCCGCGATACGGGCCGGGCGCTGGCCGGTGCGATCGACAACACCGCGTTCAGCCTGTCGGGCAAGTACACCGTTGGCCCACACGCGGTAATGCTCGGCTGGCAGCGGATCGACGGCGACACGCCCTTCGATTTCGTCGGCGGCGACTCGATCTACCTCGCCAACTCGATCAAATACGCCGACTTCAACGGCGCCGGTGAACGTTCGTGGCAAGCGCGCTACGACCTCGACCTCGGTGCGTTCGGTATTCCCGGTCTCAATTTCATGACCCGCTACGTCAGCGGCAATCACATCGACGGCACCCACGCGCCCAAGGGCGGCGCCTACAACCCGTTCGCTGCCGACAGCGCCGAATTCCAGCCGCTGCAAGGGGATGGCGGCAAACACTGGGAGCGCGACATCGACTTGAAATACCTCGTGCAGTCGGGGGCAGCGAAGGATTTGTCCGTGCAGCTGTCGCACGTTTCGCATCGGGCGAATAGCGCTCAGGCGGGGGATGACATTGACCGGATCTACGTGGTGGTTCAGTACCCGCTGGGGTTCTGATTGCAGCCAGCCTTTTACTTTGGCATCGACTGGATGATCTCGGTCAGATCGTCTTTGGTTATTTCGTTGGCCTTGATCGCCGCGGCGATATCGCTTCTGGACAAGGGAAACCGCTTGAAGACCTCTTTCAGCGTCTCGGCGTCGATGTTTTCCAGCCACAGCGGATCAATCAGAGAGCCGCCGTACTTGGGCTCCATCGTGACTGTCTGGTAATCGATCGGACCTTTGTGATTGAAGTACACCAGGTAACGGGTAAATCCCTCCGGGTAGCTTCGATCTTCATAGAGGGTGGTGCCCATTGGCAGCACATAGCTGTTTTCATCACCGCCAGGCCCGCCGATCAGCAGCGGCTCCGTGGTTCTGATCATGGGCATTCCACGCGTCACTGAGGCGTAAGTGACCACGTAGTACAGCCAAGCCAATGCGGCTGCATTCGCGCCTGTCAGCAAAGTGCAGCAGAGCACGACAAGTCGAGTGGTCTTTCTCAAGTAGGTCACCGCCAGTCCATTGTCAGGGTGAGCGGATATTACAGGGCTGAAGGCTGTTGCAGATCAAAAGATCACAGCCTTCAGCAATTCCTACCCTGGACTGGAGTGGGTTATTGGTCCAGGGTCATGCCCGGGATGGTGTTGTCGCAGCTCAGGTATTGCCCGCCACGCCGGGCTACTTCGCCCTGCAGGCGCTGGCAACGTTCATAGTCCTGCTGCGCCATGCGGTCGATGCTCAGGTTGCCGGTGGTTTGCGGTTGTTTGCCGTCACCCAGGCGAATCGTCACGAACGGTTGTTCGGGCTGGATCTGAAAGCGGCTTTTTTCTTCAACCGGTTCGATCACTTCGCTTTTGGTCGGGCTCGGCAATTGCTCAGGGGTGATTCCGTAGCGGCTCAGAATCGAGCTTTGAGGCAGATCGGCACTGGCATTGGCCGATAACAGCGCCAGCCCTGCAACCCCGATAAACCTCTTGAAACCTTTCACGTTTGAATCTCCTGTACTCGTTGGCGGCTAGCTATAGAACGTGCGCGCACGTGCTGGCTTTAGGCCGCATTTCCTGTTTGCACAGGCTTTGAGTCAGGGAATGGCTGCAGAGTCACTTTTGATACCGCGTTATCGTTCTTCGGGAGCAAGCCCCCTCCCACATTGGATCGGTGTCGATCACAAATCCAATGTGGGAGGGGGCTTGCTCCCGAAGAGGCCCTTACAGGCGCCACATCAACATCAGGCGATCACAATTCCATCGCCACTCAAACTCCCCAGCGACACACCAACCAACGTCACCGAATCGCCGCCGAACTTCAGCACGGTATCCTGCCCGACCGCCGTGGCATGGGCGCGGAAGTCATCGCCAGGCAACACACCCTGCACACCCAGAAACACCAGTTTGTCGTTGGACGTGAACCCCACCACCCGATCCTGCCCGAACGCGCCGTTGAACAGGAACGTATCCGCCCCGCCCCCCGACTCCATCAGGTCATTACCGGCGCCACCAACAAACACATCGTTGCCCGCTCCACCGATCAAGTGATCATTGCCATCGAGACCGAACAACCAGTCACCGCTGGCCTGCGCCTTCAGTGCATCGACACCATTGCTGCCTTTGACGCTGGATTCGTAAGCGGTGAGATTGTTGCCAACCTTCAAGCCACTGGCCGTGACGCTGTGGGTCACGTCGTCCTTGAACAGCCCCCAGAGGAAGCCCGGCTCCTTGGTGACGATGCTGCCGATGTCGCGAGTGATGCTGATCCCGCCGTTGGCATCGCGGATGTACAGGTTGCCCGCGCCGTCATTCGCGAAGTCGAAGGTGTTCACCGATTTCTGCAGGTCGAGGGTATTGCTGCCCTGCCCGCCAAGGATGATGTTGTAACCGCCGCCATCACGGAACGTGTCGTTGCCGGCGCGGCCTTCCAGGTAGTCGTTGCCGCTGCCGCCCTGAATCAGGTCATTGGCGTCGCTGCCGATGATGAAGGTGCTGCCCTTGTGGGTTTCGGCGTTGCGGTTGAGGTCCTGCACCCAGGTGTTGGCGCGCGCGGGGTCCGACAGGTTGGCGACGATGATCGTCGAGTCCTTGCTGGTCAGGTCGTAAAACTTCGACTCGATCACCCGGTTCATGCCGTCACCATAGGCAGTCGGTAAATGCGAGATCCAGGTCGGAATGTTGAGGATCGAGTACGGCAGCAGATTCCACGCGGTTGATGCGTAGTGGTCGTTGAAACTGACGATGTTGTCGGTGGCCGATTCCTTCGGCGCATCGTGTACGCCGATCGAGGCGCCGGTGAAAGTCGAGCCATCGAGGGCGCGGAACACCGGGTCGTTTTCGTAGCCGACGTTGAGCACCTTGTCGGTGCTGCTCTGGGTCGGTGAGGCGTAGGCGATGTAGTTGGAGTCTTTGAAGAAGCCGCCCCACTTACCACCGCTCAAATCCGCCATGCTGTTGACCGCCAGCCCGCCGAGGCTGTGGCCGCTGACCAGCACGTCCTTGCCGGTGAGGCCGTTGGCCTTGGCGAACGCGACCACGTCATTGAGCAGATTGCCGAACGCTTCACCGACGTAGTTCTTGGCGTAGTCCTTGGGGCCGAACGCGGCGAGCAAGTCGTTGATCACGTCGCCGATCGAGTCGAGGATCAGGTTCTCACGCGGGCCGCTGGTGCCGCGAAAGGCAACGCCGATTTCCGTGAGATGACCCTGGGCGTCGTACTTGCCGAGAATCTCGACCTGAGCCGTGGTGTAACCGGCCTTCTCGCCAAAGAAGGTTCCCCGGGCGTCGGTCTTGCCTTCGTAACCCAGTTGCGAAGCAGTGATCGGCGTCCAGCCAGCCTTTTTCACGGCTTCGAGCGCGAGTTTTTCAGAATCGGGGTTCCACGGAACGCCGGGGATGACGCCTTGGGAATCAGTCCCTCCGAGCAACGCCGTGACCAGCGTAGCGGGCAGACCAATGCCGAAGCCGTTGTGCTGATAACCGGCGGCAAAGCCGTTATCGAGGTTGTGGTAGGAATACAGCGTGATCGCCATGGCATCGCTGAACAGCGCCTTGGAATCGGCTGTACTGAAGTTTTTGTAGTCATACACACCCATTGCCATTGCCTCTCTTTTGTTGGAATTGTCAGAGATAGCTCACAGCCAGGGCGCCCCACGGGGACGCCCCGGAGCATTTCAAAACTACTTGCTTTGCTTTTTAACTGTAGGAGTGAGCCTGCTCGCGATGAGGTTGTGTCAGGCAACATGGATGGAGACTGACTCACCGCTATCGCGAGCAGGCTCACTCCTACAGGGTTTGCCTTAAGGAGTGACTAAGCGAAAACGAAACTCGAATCCGACAGGTTAGCCACGCCAACCCCGACCAGCGTCACGGCATACTCGCCAATCTTCAGCACGGTGTCGCTGCCGGCCTGCGACGTGTGCTGCTTGTAGTCGTAGCCCTGCCCCGCGCCTTCGACGCCCATGAACACCAGTTTGTCGCTGCCCTGATAACCGTTGATGGCATCGAAACCGAAGGCGCCGCTGAACAGGAAGGTGTTGTTGCCACCCACCGCCGTCATCACGTCGTTGCCGGCGCCACCGACAAAGGTCACATGGCCCTTGTCACTGATCAGCTTGTCGTCGCCACCCAGACCGAACAGCCAGTCACCGTCGGCGCTGGCGTGCAGTGCGTTGCCGTAGCCATCGCCGCTCAGCGAATGGTTGTACTGAGTCAGTTCGCTGCCATTGGTCAAACCCTTGGCCGTGACGCCCCAGGTGATTTCCTTGCTGCCCCACCACGAACCCGACTCCTTGCTCACCAGCGCGCCGATGTCGCGGGTCATGCTGATGCCGCCGTAGGCGTCGCGCACATACAGCGTGCCGTCACCGTCGTTGGCAAAACTGAAGTTCTGCAGCGGCTTCTGCAGCTCGAAGGTGTTGTGGCCCTGACCGCCGAGGAGGATGTTGTAACCGCCGTCATCGCGGAAACGGTCATCGCCGCCCAGGCCTTCGAGGAAGTCGTTGCCCGCCCCGCCCTTGAGCCAGTCGCTGCTTTGCGTGCCGATGATGAAGGTGCTGCCGGTGTGCGGCTCGCCGCTGCGGCCCAGGTCCTCGACCCAGGTTTTAACCCGCGACGCTTCTTCAAGGTTGGAGACGATGATTGTCGAATCCTTGTGAGTCAGGCCGTAGAACTTCGAATCGATCACCCGATTCAAACCGTCGGCATAACCCAGCGAGCTGTGCGCCGACCAGTTCAGCGGGTTGACGATGCTGAACGGCACGAGGTTCTGTGCAGTCGACGCATAGTTGTCGTTGAAATTGACGATGTTGTCAGTGGTCGAATCGTGCGGCTTGTCGTGCTTGCCCATCGAAGCGGTGCTGAACGTGGTGCCGTCGAGCACTCGGAACACCGGATCGTTCTCGTAACCGATGTTCAGCACGTTGTTGCCGGTGCTGCTCTGGGTCGGCGAGGCAAAGGACACGTAGTTGGCATCCTTGAAGAAGCCGCCCCAGTTGCTCGCGCTCAAATCGGCCACGCTGTTGACCCCGAGCCCGCCGAGGCTGTGGCCGCTGATCAACACGTCTTTGGCCGCGATGCCGTGCGCGAGGGAAAACGCCGCGACTGCCTTGAGCAGATTGTCGAAGGCGTTTTTCGCGTATTGAGTCGCGTAATCCGACGGCCCGATGGCCGCCAGCAGATTGTTCTTCATGTCACCGAAAGTGTCGCTGTAACCCAACCCACCGGTACCACGAAAGGCCACGCCAATGCCGATCAACTTGCCGGCGGCATCGTACTTGCCGAGCACTTCGGCCTCGGCGCTAGTGAAGCCGTCCTTCTCGCCGAAGAACGTGCCCTGCGCACCGACCTTGCCCTGATAACCCAGCGCCGTCGCACTGACCGGCTTCCACGCGGTGCCCGGCAAGGCTTGCCCGGTCGGCGTGTAGGCATACAGCGTCAGGGCGATGGCATCGCTGTACAACGCTTTGCCATCGGCATTTTTGTAATCGAACAGTCCCATGTTGTGCTCTCTCTTCCTTCAAATCAGTGCTGGCAGTCCCTTCTGGAACTGCCAGCACCCTCCTTTAGAACTGCCAGTCGAGAGTCAGACCCACACCGTGGTCCTTCTCGTTGTTACCGATCAGTCCGTTGTAATCCAGGTTGACCCGGACATCGCGATTGAGCGCCAGCCCGGCGCGCACGCCGACCACCGCCGCATCACGATCCATCGACACACTCTGCACAGTGAACGCGCTGTTGCCATTGGCGAACGCCAGGTGGCTGTCAGCATCGACGCTGCTCAGGTTGTGCTGCCAGCCCAGGCTTGCGCCCAGTTCCAGCTGATGTTTTTCCGACAGCGCGAAGGTGCGCTTGGCGCGTACGCCAAGGGTCGACAGCACCACATCGCGGTTGTCTTCACCGCCCTTGAGCGCCGCCGCATCACCCTTTTCGGTGAAGCTTTCGGTGTTCAAATGCACGTACGACAAGTTGGCGAACGGCTCCAGATTCATCGGTTGCAGGCGCAGATCGTAAGCCGCTTCGGTGAACACTTGGGTCGTCGCTGCATCGTGTTTGGTCTTTTGT
Organism: Pseudomonas sp. NPDC087817; assembly: GCF_044742875.1. Taxonomy (NCBI): domain Bacteria; kingdom Pseudomonadati; phylum Pseudomonadota; class Gammaproteobacteria; order Pseudomonadales; family Pseudomonadaceae; genus Pseudomonas; species Pseudomonas sp. NPDC087817. The sequence continues at coordinate 155,045 of NZ_JBIUVJ010000001.1, read as the reverse complement.
TTACTGCCGATGTCCCCAATCTGCAGGTCACGTTTCACATCCACGCGATGCCAGCTGTACGCCGCACCGGCAGTCAGGCGCAGGGCATCGATTTCATGCCCCAGGTACGCACCCAAGTGGTAACTGTCGACGGACGCCGACGAATGCGTGCCACTGCCCATGCTCAACGAGCTGTCGCTATAACCGGTAACGAAACCCAGGCGCGTATCTTCAGCAATCAAGCCGTCGACACCGGCCAGCAAGCCACCGATTGAGCTGTTGGAGTCGGCATTGTCATGCCCGCCATCGCTCTTGCCCCAGGCGCCCAGCACCTTGACCCAAGCGTTGCTGCGATCATCGGTCGGCGCACCGGCGTCGAACAGATCACGCTCACGCAGGCGCTCGCCCACCGCTTCACGCAGGTAACGGCTGTCGTTGATCAGCATTGTGCCGATGGCCGGATGAATCTCGCCGGACAGTTGCTGGAAGGCTTGTTGCGCCGACGCCGCGTTTGGCGACAGCAGCAGGGTTTCGAACAGCGCATTGCCGGCGCCCAGACGCTCGGCGGCAGCACCGACGGCACGCTGGTTCGGGGTCAGGCCGACGCTGGCGAACGAGGCGTCGTTACGACCCACCGCCAGTTGAATGCCGTTCGCCGAGTACGCCAGCGTACCGCCGAGGAACGCGTAATCCGGCAACACCTGCCCGAAGCGCCCTTCAATACCGCCCGCCGCTTGCAGAATGTTGTACTGGGTGCCAAGCAGGCTTTGCACTTCGTTGGTGGTCAGCAGCGTCGGGCTGTTTTCCAGCGACATGGTGACTGTCGCGCCTTCAATCACAGCCTTACCGGTAGCGATGATCTGGTCGCTGCTGGTCGGCGACAGTTCGACCGCATAGGTCGAGCCGGGCGCGAAGGTCACGTCACCGGCGACGTTCATCGTGCCGATCGAATTGCCCGGGGCCACGGTGCCGCCCTTGCTCACCGACAGCGCGCCGATGTGGCCGTTGCCGCCGAGGATACCGCCGTCATTCACGGTGACTGCCGAGGCCAGCGAACCGTTGATGGCCAGCCGTCCCTGATTGACCAGGGTCGGGCCGCTGTAGGTGTTGTTGCCGGTCAGCACCAGGGTGCCGATGCCTTGTTTGGTCAGACCGCCGTGCCCGGAAATGTCGTTGCGCCAGGTGTCGAGGCCGCAGGTAATGTCGGTGCACACGCGCTCGGTCGGTTTGCCCTGATCGATAATCGCGCCGATGCCCGGCAGGTCGGCGACGAATTGCCCGGAGCCGTAGGCACCCTGCACACGGAATTCCTCGGGAATATCCTGCTCGGTGACGAACATCGACGGGCCATCAATACTCTTGCGCAGGTTGATCATGCCCCAGCCGTACAAAGCGTCGATGCCCGGTGCGCCGAGGTCGGTCGCGGTGGTGCGCAACACGGTGGCGACCTGTTCGCCGGTCATGTACGGGAAGCGCTCCATCAGCACCGCCATCGAACCGGCCACATGCGGCGCGGCCATGGACGTGCCGTTGTAATTTTTGTAGCCGGTGGTCAGGTTGTCGGCGTTGGTGCCTTCGATGATCGAGCTGAAGATTTTCGTACCCGGTGCCGAGACGCAGAAGCTCGCGGTGTAGCCGCAGCGCGAGGAAAACGTACTCATGATGTAAGGGTTGGCACTGGCCAGATCCGGGTTCTTCTGCAACGCGGCGACGGTGATCCAGTTCGGCGCGATTTCCGGAACGAAATAGCCGAGGCCGGCGATGGCGTCCGGGTTGTTGAGGTTGTAGTCGTTACCGGCGGCAAAGATCGTGACGATACCGCTACGCGCGGCGGCGATCGCCCCGTCGTAGGCTCCACCGGGTTTGGTGCCCAGCAGCGTGCGGATCTCGTTGAACTGTACCTGCGCGTCGTTGACGGTGAAGTGCGGGTACGCCGGGTCGCGACCGCCAAGGTCGAAACGGTCGGTGATGCCGATACCCCAGCTGTTGTTGATGATCCGCGCGCCACTGGCGATCAACGCATCCCAACCGGCCTTGTACACCGCGCCGTCGTTACCGCGCACGATGCCGTCCTCCGGGCCCGGGTCGCCGTTGTCGGCGCTGATGATTTGCGCGCCGAACGCGACGCCGTGCATCGGCCCGCCGTCACGACTGCCCGCCGCAATACCGCCGACGTGGGTGCCGTGGGCGCCGAGTTTGCCGTCGGAACCGACCGAGGGCGAACCGTCATAACGGAACGCGTCCCCGGCTTTGACCGGGATGTACGGGTCGGTGTATTCGCGGATCCCGCTGGTGACCAGGGTGATGACCTTGTTGCTGCCGGAGAACTCCGGGTGTGCGGCGTAAACCGGCTGGTCGAAGATCCCCAGTTTCACGCCTTTGCCGGTGTAACCAGCGGCGTAAGCGTGATCGGCACCAATGGCGCCCAGGCCCCAGTCAGCCTGGAACTCGGCGCTGCGCCAGCTTGACGGATCGCCCGTACGACCGTTTTCCACGTAAGGCGCGGCGTGTGCCGTGCCCCAGGTGGTGAGCGCGTACAACACGGCGCAAGTCAGTGTTTTGAGGGCAAAGCGGCCACCCGTTTGCGCGGGGGTTTTATTGTTATTCATCCAGCGACCTTCCTTAGTTATGTTGCGAAAAATCCTGATCGTTCCCACGCTCCGCGTGGGAATACCTCCAGGGACGCTCTGCGTTCAGTGACGCGGAGCGTCACGGGCTGCGTTCCCCCGCAGAGCGTGGGAACGATCAATCAACTCGGTATTTTGAGAGACCGCAGGGGGCCGCTTCGCGCCCCATCGGGGATAAATCCCCTCGCCACAGGTATGTGAGCAGCCGTGAATCCGTGGTTCAGAACTGCCAGTTCAGGCTCAACCCAACGCCATGGCTCTTCTCGCGACTGGCCAGTTGTCCGTTGTAATCAAGGTTCACCCGCACGTCTTTGCTCAAGGCCAGGCTGGCCTGCACGCCGGCCAGCGCGGCATAGCGCACCAGCGCCGAACTCTCCACGCTGTAAGGCGCGCCGCCGCTGGCGAAACGCAGATGCTGTTCAGATTCGATGTCGCTCAAGCTGTGCTGCCAGCCGAGGTGGCCGCTGACATCCAGCGACTGCTGATTCGCCAGGTTGAACGTCTTGATCGCCCGCACGCCGAGGGTGCTCAGCACCGCGTCACGTTGATCGCCGGAGCTTTTCAGCGCCGCCGCGTCGCCCTTCTCGGTCAAGCCTTCAGTGTCCACATGCACGTAAGCGAGATTGGCGAACGGCTCCAGCACCAATGGTTGCAGGTGCAGTCGATAGGCCGCTTCGCCGAACACTTGGGTCGTGGCGGCATCGACCTTGGCTTTCTGTTTGGCGCTGACGTTGGCGTATTGCAGATCACGCTTCACATCGGCGCGATGCCAGCTGTAAGCCGCGCCGGTGCTCAAGCGCCAGGCACCGATTTCATGCCCGGCATAAGCGCCGAGGTGATAACTGTCGACCTTGGCCGACGAGTGCGTGCCCGAGCCCATGCTCAGTGAACTGTCGCTATAACCGGTAACCAGACCGATGCGGGTCTGCTCGTCCAGCGCGCCGTCGACACCGGCCAGCAAGCCGCCAAGCGAGGTGCTGTAACCCGCCGTGTCGTGGCTCGAATCAGTCGTGCCCCAGGCGCCCAGTGCCTTGATCCAGCCGTTGTTTTGCGTTGCCGAGGCATCGTGCAGGCGTTCGCCCACGGCATCGCGCAATTGACGGCTGTCGTTGATCAGCATCGAACCGAGAGCCGGGTAGATCTCGCCACTCAGTTGCTGGAACGCTTGCTGCGCGGAGGCGGCGTCGGCCGACAGCAGCACGCTTTCGTAGACTGCGTTGCCGGCGCCCAGGCCCTCGACCGCAGCAGCGACCGAACGCTGATTCGGGGTCTGGCCGACGCTGGCAAACGTACTCGCGTTACGTTCGATATCGAGTTGGATGCCGTTGGCGGTGTAGTCGAGGTTGCCGCCGATGAACAGGTAGTTCGGCAGCACGGCAGCGAACTGGCCCTGAATGCCTCCGGCCGCTTGCAGGATGTTGTACTGACGACCGAGCAGGCTTTGCGTCTCGGCGGTGCTGAGCAAGGTCGGGCTGTTTTCCAGCGACAGACTGACGATGGCGCCGCTGACGCTGGCGCTGCCGCCGGCAACGATGCGGTCACTGCTAATGGGCGACAGCTCAACGGCGTAAGTCGAACCCGGCGCGAAGTGAACGTCGCCCGCCACGTTCAAGGTGCCGATGGAATTGCCCGGCGCCACGCGACCGCCAGTGTTGGCCGTCAGCGCAGCGATCCGCCCGGAACCACCCAGCGTTCCGCCGTCATTGACAGTGACCGCCGAAGCCAGCGCACCGTTGACGCTCAGCAAGCCGCCATTGACCGTGGTCGGACCACGGAAGGTGTTATCCCCGGTGAGGTACAGGCGTCCGGCGCCGGATTTGATCAGGCTGCCCTGATAAACCCGCGTCGCCGCTGCCGCATCACGCGCCGTGCCGATGGCGTAATCGGTCTGATCCTGCTGACTGGCGCCGGCCGCAACGCCGTTTTGCCAGCCCTTGTCTTGCAAGGTCTGCTGCCACGCTGAGTGTTCGGCGAGGTCTTCACTCTGGCGCTGAAGCAGTGCCTTGTCGGAGATGTCATTGCTCCAGACATCGCTCCGCCCGGCCGCCAGATTGGCGTCAAACGCGCCGAGCAATTGCCCCGGCCCGCGCATCGCCCGGTTCAGGTTGGCCACGCCCCAGCCGACCCGCTCGGTGGGCGCGTCAGTGACTGATCCGTCGAGTTGCGTGGCCGTGGTCAGCAGGGTTTCCAGCGCCTGCTGGTTGTTCATGTACGGGTAACGCTCCATCACCAGCGCCAGCGCGCCGGTCGCGTGTGGCGCCGACATCGAGGTGCCGGACTTGATCGCATAGCCACCGTCGGGGATGGTGCTGTCGATCTTCGCCCCCGGCGTGGTGATGCACCAGTATTTGGCGAGGCCGCACTGGTTGTACTTCTGCTGATTGCTCTGATCGAGCCCGGACACGGCCAGCCAGTGACCTTCAAGATCCGGCTGAAAGTACGGCAGCGCCGAGCGCACGCTGGCATTCGGGTAGCCACTGTTGCCGGCGCTGAACACGTTGATCACGCCGCGCCGCGACACGTCGGCAGCGGCGTCGAGCCAGGTGCCTTTGTTCCAGTGCTGGGCGTAAGCGGCGTGCAGATCGGCCAGTGTGCGATAGCTGACATCCGGCGGTTGACTGCCCCAGCTGTTGTTGATGGCGCGGACGCCGGCATCAGCCAGTGCGTCGTAGGCCGCTTGGAAATAGCGCGGGTCGGGATTGGGGCCGAACAGGAAACTGTCGTTCTTGTTGGTGTTGCCGACGTAGATCTGCGCGTTGTACGCCACGCCATGCATGCCCGTGCCATCGCGGGACGCGCCCATGGTGCCGACGACGTGGGTGCCGTGGGAATCGTTGTTGGCGTTGAGGGTGCCGTCGACGTTGAACGGTGATCCATCGACGTAACTTCCGCTGGTCAACACCGGGTGATAGCGGTCAGTGGCGAACTCGGGATGGGCTGCATAAAACCCGGAATCGAGGGCGCCGATTTTCACGCCTTTGCCGGTGATGCCGGCGGCGTAGGCCTGGTCGGCCTGCATGCGCTCAAGACCCCAGTCACGCAGGAACTCGGCGCTGCGCCAGCTGGCGGGATCGCTGGGTTTGCCGACTTCCAGGTACTGCGCCTGGGCTTGGGAAACGGAGACTGCCAGCAACAGGGTGCCGACCGAAATCGACTTGATGCGCACTTCCATGTTCACCACTCTCTTTTATTGTTTTATGCAGGTTTTTCTACGGTGTTGCCTGAAGCCCTCACCCCAGCCCTCTCCCAGAGGGAGAGGGAGCCGACCGCGGTGTCTTGCGCTATACATCGACCTGAAATACCGAATCGACTATGGATTCAGCACCACGTTCAGGACCGTGTAACTTTTCCTATTCATTCCCTCACCGACCGCGCTGTCCTGCGTTTTTCGCCGACCTGAACATTCCGGTCGATTATGGATTCAGCACCGTACGTTCAGGTCGGTGCATCTCTCACGCATCCCCCAATCAGTCCCCTCTCCCTCCGGGAGAGGGTTAGGGTGAGGGGCGGTCTCAAGGCCTGCCCATCAACGATGAGCAACACCAAACGCCTCATCCACCCGCGCCAGATCCTGCTCATTCAAGGTCCCGGCGTAGTAATGCAATTTGGTCCACGCCATCAGATAGTCGTACCGCGCCTGCGCCAGATCGCGGCGGGTGGTGAACAGTTGTTGCTCGGCGTTCAACGCGTCGAGGTTGGTCCGTTCGCCGCCGAGAATGCTTTGCCTGGTCGACACCACCAGCGCTTCCGCCGAGGTCAGCGCCTTTTGGTAAGCGCGCAACTTGTTCACCCCGGACAAACAGGCGCTGAACTGACGACGCAGTTCAATCAGTGTCTCGCGGGTCTTGCCGTCCAGTTCATATTCCGCCTGTTCCATGGTGCGGCTGGCTTGCCGCGTCGAAGCCGACACCCCGCCACCGGCGTACAACGGCACGCTTACTTCGAGGCCGATGGTGTTGGTTTCGTAACGCTGGTTGTAGGTGTTACCGCTTTCCGATTCGTTCTGGCGCATCGAGGCGTAGGCGTTGATTTTCGGTAGATGCCCGGCACGGTTGCGCTCGACTTCGTAACGCGCCACTTCCACGGCCTGGCGTTGCGAGGCCAGGTTCGGGTTATTGCTGATCGCCATTTCGTGCCAGGTGTCGTAGTTGGCCGGCATCAGCGCGAAGGTCTGGAAGTTTTGAGCCAGCGGCGCCAGATCAGCGATATCCACCGCTGGCACACCCACCAGCGCGCCCAATTCCCGCAGCGCCGCGTCTTGTTCATTGCGCGCCTCGATTTCCTCGGCCGTCGCCAACTCGTAGCGCGATTCGGCTTCGAGGATATCGGTGCGCGTGCCCTCGCCCTGCTTGAACATGTGCTCGTTCTGCTGGAACTGCTGCTCGTAGGCTTTCTTCTTCGCCTGGGCGATGTCGATCTGGTCCTGGGCAAACAAGGCTTTGGTGTAGTTGTCCAGCACCCGCACCAGCAGTTCCTGGCTTTTGCCGCGAAAGTTCTCGTCGGCGAACAACGACTGCGCCACACCCTTGCGATACGCCGCATAGGCTTCGTAATCGAGCAGCGGCTGTTGCAGGGTCAGGGCTGAGCCATAACTGCTGTAGTTGCGGTCTTCAGTGCGATTGCGCGCGCGGTCATCAAGGGAAGTCGCTTTCGACGTGTTGCGGCCCTTGTTGTAGGTGTAACCGATGCGCGGCAACAGCCCGGCGCGGCCGATGGCACGGTTTTCCAGGCCAGCATCGCGCTCCTTGATTGCGCCGAGGAACACCGGGTCATTGCGCAACGCCTGTTCGTAAATCTCGAACGGCCCCATGGCCGCCACTACCGAGTGACTCGCGAGCAGCATCAATGCCGCTCCGAGCATGGAAAGCTTATTCATACAGCCGAACATCCTTATTCTTCGGTCAGCGCAGAGCCGGCCCGGTCGAGCAGCGGTTTGAACAGATAGTTGAGGAGTGAACGTTCGCCCGTGCGCACGAACATTTCTGCGGGCATGCCGGGCTTGATCACCAGACCGTTGAGTTTTTCCATAGCCTGATCGCTAACGCTGCTGCGCAACACGTAATACGGCACGCCGGTTTTCTCATCGACCATCTGGTCGGCGGAGATCAGGCTGACTTCACCCGGTACACGCGGGGTTTTGCTCTGGTTGAACGCGGTAAACAGGATGTCCACCGGCAAGTGCGGACCGACCTTGTCGATCAGGTTGATCGGCAAATGCCCCTCGACTTCCAGGGTGGTGCCTTGCGGAACGATCTCCAACAAGGTTTCGCCCTGACGCACCACGGCGCCTTCGGTGTGCACGCCGAGGTTGACCGCGACACCGTCAGCAGTGGCGACGATCTCACTGTGTTGCAGGTCGAAACCGGCGGAGGTCAGTTGCTCGGACAGGGTGACGCTCTTCAGCTGCGCGTCGGCCAGTTGCGTGCGCACTTCCTTCTGATATTCCTCGCCGTGCTGTTGCAGCTTCAGGCGCGACTCAAGAATGCCTTGCTCCACTCGACCGCTTTCACCGGTGTTTTCCGCCAGTTGCTGCTGCACTTGCGAGAGCTGGCGCTGGTATTCCATCAAGCGGTTGCGCGGGATGTAGCCGTTGTCAGCCAGCGGTTGCAGGTTGCTCAACTGTTGTTGCAGCGAGTCTGCCTGGGCATTGAGGTCGGTGCGTGCGCGGCGCATGCCGGCCAGTTGCGCGGTGGCGCCTTCGATGCTGGCACGCAATCCGGCCTGCTCGCGGTAATACGCTTCACGGCGGCTGCTGAACAACTGCCGTTGACCTTCCAGGACCAGCGCCAGACGCGGGTCCGGGTCATTACTCAACTCGGCGGGAAAGGTCACTTGCTTGAGGTTGTCGCGCTCGGCCTGCCAGCGCGCCAGGCTCGCCCACGCCATGCGGTACTGCGCCTGCAGCGATTGCACATCGGCGGCGACTTGGGTCTGATCGAGCCGGAACAGTGGCTGCCCCTGCTTCACGATCTCGCCTTCGCGCACCAGAATCCGGCTGACCACGCCGCTGCTCATCGACTGCACGGCTTTACGTTTGCCCGTGACCACCACGGTGCCCTGCACCGGAATGCCCTGATCCAGCGGCGCCAACGCGGCCCAGGTGAAGAAACTGCCGGCGCCGACGATCGCCAGAATCCAGCCCATGCGCGCGAAGAATTTCGCATCACGCTCGGGGCGTTCGGTGACGTAGGCGTGTTCCATGCTCGCTTCGTTTTCAGTGTTCATGCTTGCGCTGCTCATACACCCGAATTCCTTGTCGTGGGCTGGTACTGCCGGCTCATGCTGAGCCCGCCCGGTGCTTGCGCAGGTTTCTCGCGTTGTTGCTCGTTGGCGGCGCCGGACAGTGCCTTGAGCACGTCCTGACTGGCGCCGAAGGCTTGCAGACGGCCGTCGTTGAGCACCAGCAATTTATCGGCCTGGGCCAGCACCGAAGAGCGGTGCGTCACTAACACCACCGTGGTGCCTTGGGCCTTGAGCTGCGCGATGGCGCTAGCCAGTGCCGCTTCGCCGACGGTGTCGAGGTTGGAGTTGGGTTCATCCAGCACCACCAGGCTTGGCGTGCCGTACATGGCCCGCGCCAGTGCCACGCGCTGCTTTTGGCCACCGGACAAGCCGCTGCCGTCCTCACCCAGCTGCGTGTCGTAACCTTGCGGCAGGCGCAGGATCATTTCGTGGACGCCGGCCTGCTGCGCGGCGGCGACGACTTTCTGCGGATCGGCCTCGCTGAAACGCGCAATGTTCTCGGCGATGCTGCCGCTGAACAGCTCGATGTCTTGCGGCAGGTAGCCGATGTACGGCCCGAGCTGATCACGATTCCAGCGGTGAATATCTGCACCGTCCAGTCGCACCGTGCCACCGAGGGTCGGCCACACGCCGACCAACACACGGGCCAGGGTCGATTTACCCGAACCGGAAGCACCGAGTACGCCCAGCACTTCACCCGCACCCAGATTGAAATTGACCATGTGCAAGGTCGCCGCGCGTTGCCCCGGCGGGCCGGCGCTGACCTGTTCAAAGGTGATCTGGCCTTTCGGCGCCGGCAGCGCCATGGCGTCATCGCTTGGCGGGAAGGCTTGCAGCAGCGCATCGAGACGGCGGTAAGCGAGTTTCGCCCCGCTCCACTGTTTCCACACGGCAATCAACTGATCGATCGGGCTCAGCACCCGCCCCATCAGGATGGAACCGGCGATCATCATCCCGGCGGTCATGTCGCCCTTGATCACCAGCAACGCACCGAGCCCCAGCACCAGTGATTGCAGGCACAGGCGCAAGGTTTTGCTCAGCGAACTGATCACCGCCCCCGTATCACTGGCCTGATTCTGCAGACCCAGAAAGCGTGAATGCACCTGGAACCAGCGCTTGCGCAACGAACCGAGCATGCCCATCGCCTGAATGGTTTCGGCGTTATGCAGATGGCTGGTGGCCAACTGGCTGGATTTCTGCGAGAAACCGGCGGCTTCGCCCAGCGGCTTCTTGGTCATGTATTCGTTGAGGCAGGCCAAGGCGATCAGCAACAGCGCACCCGCCGTCGCCAGCACGCCAAGCCAGACGTTGAACAGGTAGATCACGAACAGATACACCGGGAACCACGGCGCATCGAAGAAGGCGAACAGCGCAGGCCCGGTGACGAATTGGCGAATGTGGGTCAAATCGCCCAGCGATTGCCCGGCGTTGCCCTCGCCCTTGAACAGGTTGCGTTCGAATGCAGCCTGATAGACCCGCAGGTTGAAACGGCGCTCCAGTTGGCTGCCGATACGGATCACGATGAAGCTGCGCACCACTTCCAGCAGGCCGATGAAGGCAAAGAAACCGACCACCATCAGCGACAGCATCGCCAAAGTGGTTTCGTTCTGCGAGGACAGAACCCGGTCATAGACTTGCAGCATATAAATCGACGGCACCAGCATCAGCACGTTTATCAGTGCAGTAAAGCAGCCGACGCTGATCAGAATGCTTTTATAGTCGCCCAATGCCTTGAATAAGGGAGCGGTGGCTGGGGCCTTCGCCATCTTCATTGATTCGTCCTGAAAGATATCTCTCGTCGATCATTGACGAGACTTCAAATTAGTTATCCGGGCAATGCCGGAATTGCTTTTTTGTGGGCACTTACAATTTCATAACAACTTGCACGATTTAATGCGGTGCAGTTGCTTTGAAGACAGCCGCTTATAACCACACAGCAGTGCCTTATATAAAAACCTGTCGCCTACTTGGCAATTACAACTATGGCGCCTTGCGCTCCAAGATAATGACCAGGCCCGACTTCAAAGTAGCCAGATAATGCCCGTCACCTTGTCGGCTGAAGAACTGGATTCTTGAGCCTTCCTTGCCAGTGATGGAAATGCCGTCCGGTTCGGGAAACCAACCGATGGGCGTTTCTTCCAGCCAGGCTGCGAGGCAATCGGCGCCCTCCCCGACAGTCTGGTTCAGCGCCAGTTCTACAGCGCAGGTATTGGAGGGTTTGTCTTGCAGCTTTTGCGCTTCAGCGGTGTCTTCGCGAGTGTTCAGCGTCGCCTGCCATTGACCGGCAAATACCGAGGGTTCTTCGAGTCTGAGGCTGCTTGCCATGCTTGCTTCTCCGGTAACCATCATCAGCGTCGCCATTAGCCACGCCCGCGTCTTGTAGGTAAAAACGTTTCGACTCATAGGAAATTTCACTCCGGCGCTTAGCCTTGCCTACCGGGCCAGACGATGCAAGCGAAGAAAGCGGCGCATCACGCGCCGCTTCCCTGTTTCACATCAAGCCACGATGTCGCTGGTCGCTGCCTGGCCAACGGTGCTGACCTGGAAGTCAGCCACGCCGTGCCCGGAGAAGTCCACCGAGAGCAGGCTGTTGCCGCCCGACGAAGTCAGAATCGCATCGCCGGCTACACCGGTGAAGCTGCTGACAAAGTGCAGGCCGGCGCCGTTGGTGATGCCGGTCAGATCGATTTTGTCCAGACCGCTGACGAAATCGAGGATCTGATCGATCGCACCCGGCTTGGAGTCGGAGCTGGCTGCGAACACAAACGTGTCCGAACCCGCGCCGCCCCACAGCTTGTCGGCACCGCCAGCCCCGTAGAGGATGTCGTTGCCGGCACCGCCCTTCAGTTCGTTGGCCACGCTGTTGCCGATCAGCAGGTCGTTGCCCGAACCGCCGATGGCGTTCTCGATGATCGCGCCCTTGGCGATGGACACGTTACCCACCAGGCCGCCAACGTCGGAGAACGAGGCGTCATTGAGGTTGATCTTCTGGTTCTGAGTGAAACCCGAGAAGTCCAGAGTATCTTTGCCGCCCGCATCCCACACCGAGAACACCAGCTTGTCCGCCGACGACGACGCGCTGAGGTGATCACGACCGGTGTTGGAGTTGAAACCGTAGGTGGTGTCACCGGTACGGGTGGTGGTGTTGGCACCGTAAAGCTTCTGGATGGCAGCGATATCGTCCATCAGCGGGCCGGAGGCATAAGCTTCTACGCCGCCCTTGCTGAAGTTCTGATTGGTGTTGCTCTCGCTCCAGTAACTCATAAGGCTGTAACCGCGGGTGTCTTGCCCGTAGGAAGCATCCTTGTAAGTCGGATTGCCTTCGCCAGCGTTGTAGTCGCCGGGGTGAGACAGGCCCAGGGTGTGGCCGATTTCGTGGGTCAAGGTCTGACGCCCGTAGTTGCTCAGGCCTGGGGTCTTGTTGACGTCGTAGCCGCTGCCGGTCAGGTACCAGGACTGGCCGTCATAACCTGGCTCGGTGCCCGGCAGGAATGCAAACGCTGCCGCGCCTTCCTGGCCACCGCTGTAGTTACCGAAGGTCATGTGACCATCGCCGCCTCGGGCAGCTTCGGTGAACGTCACATTGGCGACATCGGCCCAGGATTGCATGGCGAGCACGGCCTGGGCTTTTTGCAGGGCGCTGAACTGACTGAAACCGGTGACACCGAGGCCGCTGAAGTTAGCGGTTTTGGCGGTCAGAAAGGTGTAGGTCAGTTCGATCTTGCCGCTGTGATCCAAGTCGTTCCAGTGGGCACCATCACGCAGCAACTGAGTCGCAGCCTGATCCACGGAGAACGACGGTTTGCCATTGACCGTGAGGTTGCCGCCACGATCGTATTGGTGGCTGAAGCTATTGATCTGGTTCCAGGCAGAGCTGGTTGCAGCCAGAGATTGCGGCGCCGCCGACAGCAGAAGAGCCTGTTCGGCGGTATCAATAGCGTTAGCTTTAACTTTCGACATAAACACACTTCCTTGTTTAGCAATGGAACAGTTTTTGTCCGATAGCGACAACCCCTGGCGAGATTGTCCTATCACTCGCCCAATGAAGGCGTAAGAAACCTGACACAATTTGAAATCTGTCGTAAAGGATTTTTTTGAGATCAAATTGAACTGTTCCGGGAAACTCCCGTAAACAAAGCGTGCGCTGTGGGAAGAATGTTTTAGACGGTGATTTTTTGCCTAATTGTCTGACGATTTTCTATTTAATTATTAAATATGGGTAAGTTGTTTTTTGTTAGGCGCGTCTCACTTCGCTGCACTTTATTAGTGCGTGCCAGCGCATTGATATCAACTATTTCAATACTCGAAAACCAATGTGGGAGCGGGCTTGCTCGCGAAGGCTTCAGGTCAGTCAACATTGAAGTCGAATGACCCTCCGCTTTCGCGAGCAAGCCCGCTCCCACAGGGATTTATCAGCGATACGGTTATCAACTACCGGTGCGAATCTTGTTCCACACCCGCGTACGAATCCGGTCGATATTCAGCGGCATCGCTTCCAGCGCGAACAGCTTGCCCATCATCTCCGGGCTCGGGTACACCTTGGTGTCGTTCTTGATCGCCGGGTCGATCAGGCTGTCGGCCTGTTCGTTGCCGTTGGCGTAGTGCACGTAGTTACTGATGCCCGCCATCACGTCCGGGCGCAGCAGGTAGTTCATGAACGCGTAGCCGGCCTTTTCGTCCGGTGCATCAGCGGGCATGGCAACCATGTCGAACCAGATCGCCGCGCCTTCCTTGGGAATCGCGTAGCCGATGTCGACGCCGTTTTTTGCTTCCTTGGCGCGGTTCTCGGCTTGCAGGATGTCGCCGGAGAAGCCGACCGCCACGCAGATGTCGCCATTGGCCAGGTCACTGGTGTATTTCGAGGAATGGAAGTAGCTGACGTACGGCCGGACTTTCATCAGCAGCGCTTCAGCCTTTTTATAGTCCTCGGGATTTTTGCTGTGATGCGGCAGACCCAGGTAATTGAGCGCTGCCGGAAGCAGTTCCGGACCGTTGTCGAGGATCGCCACGCCGCACTTCTGCAGCTTTTCCATGTATTCGGGTTTGAAGATCAGGTCCCATGAATCGACCGGCGCGTCATCGCCCAGCACCGCTTTGACCTTGGCGATGTTGTAGCCGATGCCGGTGCTGCCCCACAGATACGGGAAGCCGTGTTCGTTGCCCGGATCGTTGGTTTGCAAGGCTTTGAGCAGCACCGGGTTGAGGTTCTTCCAGTTCGGCAACTGGCTCTTGTCGAGCTTTTTCAGCGCCCCGCCCTGAATCTGCCGGGCCATGAAGTGGTTGGACGGGAACACCACGTCATAACCGGATTTACCGGTCATCAACTTGCCGTCGAGAGTTTCGTTGCTGTCGTACACGTCATAGGTGACACCGACGCCGGTTTCTTTCTCGAAGTTCTTGGTGGTGTCCGGCGCGATGTAGTCGGACCAGTTGTAAACCTTGACCGTTTCCGCGGCCTGAGCAAGGGAAACGGCGAGCATCAGCGGTGCCAGAGCGAGGGTCTTGCGGATCATGGATCGATTCCTGTGTGGGTTTTCTTTTTTGTTGGCAGGCAATCAAAGGATCAAACAATCAGAAAATCAGCACGTAGCTCTTGCGCACGGTTTCCTGGATATCCCAGATACCGAGCGTGTTGGCCGGCAACATCAGTGCGTCGCCACCTTGTATGTGCAGGGTTTCGCCACCACCGTCGGGGGTGAACGTGCAGCGTCCGGAGATGAAATGGCAGAACTCCTGCGCGGTAATCTGCCGACGCCAGCGGCCGGGGGTGCATTCCCAGACGCCGGTTTCTACGCCGTCGTCGCGCTCGACGCTGGTGGTCGAGGCAATGGCGACAGGTTCGCCGAGGGGCACGGCGACCGGATTGGACTCGTCGAGCTGGAGCGTGGCGGTGTTTTTGAACTGGGTGATGCTCATGGCGTTACCTGTCTCGGGGCTTTGTTGATGGCTTTTTTGGGAGTGCATCGACGTTCAATGCATGAAACCTTCCATGAAACCGGCCACTTGGCTGGCGAGTTTGCGCCGCCATGGCGCGGTCGCCGGGTTGGCCAGGGTCTGGTCTTCATGGACGAAGCTTTTGATGATCGCGTTGTAACCGAGCCAGCGACACGGCTCCGGCTCCCAGGCGCGCAGAGCGTGAATGCCACCGTCGGGCAGCACCCAGGGCTGGTTAACCAATTCGCTGTCGCGTTCAAGAATCAGATCCGCCAGGGTGCGGCCGCCGAGGTTGCTGGCACCGACACCCTCCCCGCCATAACCGCCGGACAACGCGATGCCATTGGCACGGTCGCAGAGCATGTGCGGCTTGAAGTGTCGGGACATGCCGAGGTTGCCGCCCCAAGCGTGAGTGATCTGCACATTTTTCAGTTGCGGAAACAGTTCGCCGAACAGATAGCGGCGTAGCTCGACCTCATCACGGGTCAGGTCGAAGTTGTGGCGCAACTGGCCGGCAAACTGATAACCGCCACGTGCGCCGAAGATCAAACGGTTGTCGGCGCTGCGCTGGCCGTAGGTGACCTGACGGCTGAATTCACTGAAGGCCTGGCCACGACTGAGGCCGATCTCGTCCCAAGTGGCGGCGGACAGCGGTTCGGTGGCGACGATCAGGCTTTGCACCGGCAACTGATAGCGACCCAATGGCGGCAATGTCACCGAATACCCTTCCACTGCCGGAACGATCCAGCGACTGCGCACACTGGCCTTGGCCGTACGCAAGCTGCCCGACTGCCAATGGGTGACCGGGCTGTTTTCGTAAATCTTCACACCCATGCCTTGCACGGTGCGCGCCAGAGCACGTACCAGTTTGGCCGGGTGAATGGTCGCCACATGCGGCGCATAGATGCCGCCGTAGGGTTTGGCGACGCGGATCTGCTGCGCCAGTTGCTCGGGGCTGAGCCAGCGGTAATCGTCGTCGGTCAGGCCTTGGGCATGCAGTTTGGCCAGGTATTCACGCAGGCTGGCTTCTTGCTCCGGGTAACGTGCCGCGCAGTACAGGACGCCGCCCTTGCGGTAATCGCAGTCAATGCCTTCACGTTCGAGGACAACTTCCACTTCGTCGGGGATGCTGTGCAGCAGGTCAAACGAAGCGCGGCGCTGTTCCGGAGACAACCCGGCAAGCAAACGATCCTCGCCGAGCAGGTTGCCCATCAGCCAACCGCCGTTACGACCTGAGGCGCCGAACCCGGCGGTTTGCGCCTCGATGATGGCGATATCCAGGCCTGGGGCATGTTTCTTCAGGTAGTACGCCGTCCACAGCCCGGTATAACCGGCGCCGATAATCGCCACATCGACGTCCAGATCCCGCTCAAGCGCAGGCCGCGCGATCAGCGGCTCGTCGAGTTGATCCATCCATAAACTGATAGTGCGCCATGCTGGCATGCAAGACTCCGCCACTGAAAACCTTCGATGGCGTCGATCCTAGTGCGCGGGCTCAGGGAATGTCTTGCGCGCGTGTCCGCAAAGAAATTTGTTTGACGTAGGCCTTCGGCGACTGCCCGGTGTGCTGACGGAAACAGCTGTAAAACGCCGACAGCGAATTGAACCCGGCCGCGAAGGCCAGCTCATCGATACGCACGGGCGGCGTCGCCGCGTCGAGGGATTTGAGCAAATGCTGCAGGCGCGCCTGATTGACGTAGCGATAGAAGCTCTGCCCCAGCACCTGATTGAGCAGATAGGAAATCTGATTGCGGCTGTACCCGCACTCCTTCGCCACCCGTTGCAGGTCGAGCTCGGGATCGAGATACGGTTGCTGTCGTTCGAAATATTGCTGCAAGTCCTCGGCCATAAAGCTCAATTGGCGCGGCGACAGGCCCAGACGACTGACCGCCGGGCGCTGGCTGGCTTTCTCGTTGTCGCCACTTTGCGCGCGAACCAGCGAAGCGTATTCGTTAACTCGCCAGATCAGCCCGTCCTTGACGGTGATTGCCTCACTGGAGCGGAACGACACCAGCCCGTCACCACCGCGTAGCGTCACTTCGTATTGAATGAACGCGGTGTTGCCGTCCACGCGAATCCGGTCGCAATGCTCGAGCGCTTCGTCGGACTCCCTCGGCATGCTGACCCGCACGTACTCGCGCAACTCGTCGAGACCGAGCACGCGGTTCTGGAAGAAATCGTTGTACTGGATGTCCGGGTGGTACAGCGCCATGACGCTGTCGAGGTCGCGGTGTTTCCAGCTCAAGTGATAGCGCATGACCGTGGCAGCCGTGGCCTGGGTCTGGTCTGGGCCGTCATCGTCGGCGTGCATAAAGGGCTCGGCGAAAAAGAATCGAGCTTGCCCAAGTTCACCACGGGCAGCAATGATTAATCCGTCATGGCATTTTGGCGACGATTACGTAGTCCGTGACTTACATCAAAAAATGCGAAGCAATCGCAAAACGAACTGAAAAATCGCACAGAAATTTCATATCCAGATGCTATTTTTAATGGCAGTCACCGGTTGAGCCAATGAAGGCTCTTCCCACCTACCGTGAGCAAAAGGAAGCGCTCGATGAAGAAGGCGGGCAACACATGAACAAAGGGTCAAGCAAAGTCACGTTCCCCAATGCATGCCAGCTGATGCGTTGGCATTTTCATCCCATGGGTTTCGAAGCAACGATGGACGCACCGGGCAGCATGATCGCCCGCCTGTTTGATCGCGCCAGTGGCGAAACCATGATCGCTATCGCCGGCATCCCGTGCGCGACGGTGATGAATGCAGCGGACGTCGAGCGAATTATCGAGGCTGTGGAGGATGAGCTGGAAGCATTCATTCCTCCAATCTCTCTTAGAAGTTACGCATAAACATTTGATTTACAACAAAAAAAACCCGCAGAGATGCGGGCTTTTTTTGGCTCATGCCATCTTCCTTTCGGGTCGGTGATCGGCGAAGAATGGCTTGCCCCTTGGCACCCGATCGGACGCCCGAGGCATGTTCACCGCCTGCACATCCTGCGGCTCGACGTACCAGTAACAATGACTGACTGCGCGGGTAATGCCGACGTAGGCCAGGCGCAGAATTTCATCCTTCTGGGCGCTATCGTAGGGCTCGCTGTCGCCGCTTTTACCCAACCCGGCCATGCGATAGACCTGATTCTTGTACGGCGAACTGGTCAGGTGCTGGCAGTCACCGAGGAGAAACACCGCGTCAGCCTGCAAGCCCTTGGCGCTGTGATAGGTCAATTGTTTGATGCGTCGGGCTTCGTACGGCAAGCTCGAATCAACATTAACTACAGACTGAATATGCTCTTCAATCAATGACTTATCGCTGCTTTTTCGATAAAGCATCAAGATTGAGTGGCCCCGTCGGTAGTGATCGGCGAGACGCTGCCCCAAGGCTTGGTCGTCACGCTCCAGCACGTTGACGGGCTGTAACGGTTTCGGTTCGCCGCTGGCTTTGGCCTTCTTCCCGGGAATCGCCGGTGCTGCCCGCACGATATGTTCGGCCGCGTCGATAATGTGTTGATGACTGCGATAGTTGTCGCTGAGCATGACCCGCGTAGTGCTCGGCGACGGGAATTCCTTGGTGAACTCCATGAAATAACTCGGCGAACTGCCGCGCCAGCCATAAATCGACTGCCAGTCATCGCCCACGCACAGCAGCGACGAACGCTGCGCACCCCGGCCGACATGCATGGCCGGCCCACGACTACGAATTTCGATGAGACTGGCGCGAATCCACGAGACGATCTGTGGCGAAACGTCCTGGAATTCATCGATCATCAGGTGCGACATCGGTCGCAGCAGCTCATCGCTGAGCAACTTGAGGTTTTCCGGTGAGTGCTCGCTGAACAGCGCAAACATGCGGTTATAGGTCATGACCGGTGGTTTTTGGTCGAGCAGATGATCTTCCAGTGCGCGCCAGAACAGACTTAAGGCCTCGAAGAAAAACCGGTCTGGGTCATCCTTGGCGAAGCTCATACGGCCGACGGCGTCGGGTACATCCAGCCCCAGGTTCTCGATAAAACCAGCGGCGGCAACAAAACAGTCGAGCAAAGGCGCTGACGCCAGTTCGCCTTTGACCTTGTAATCGAAGCCCGGGCCTGCACTGGCATCACCCGCCAAAGTGGCCAGTACGCGCTTTGAAGAGTCGTAACTATCAAGCCATATCAAAGGCTTACGACAGAAAGCTTGAAACAGGGTGCGCTTTACCGCCCACTCCGCACGTACGGAAAGCTTGGCATTGGGCCGGTTGAGCTGCGGGTTTTCTCGTGGATCGAAACCGAGCACTACCCAAGCGTCGAGGCTGGGAATGTAACCATGACCGTGGAATTTCGCACCATTGATCTCGAAAGTCTGCCGGTTCGGCTCAATGCCCTTGATCGGCCAGGCACCGGCGCGAAACCACAGATCTTCGATGACGTCGCAGAGTTCTTCGTCGCGCTTGGCAGCGAGTTCGGTGACTGCCATGCGCTTTTGCACATCCGGGTGATCACGCTCCAGCTCCTTGAGCTGCAAGGCTGCTTTGGACAGCGGCTGAATCAACTGGCGGAAGCGCTCGTCCTGAGTGAATAAACGGTGATAGCAGGCGTTGAGCTGTTGGCGTTGAGCGTCATTGATGCGCAGATCGAACGGATTGCTATCGACCTCCTCGTCAGCACCCGGCGCGCGATGGCTGAGGTTTTCAAACGCCTGCAAACGTTCGAAACCCGGCAGGCTGCGGACCATCGGCAGGATGCGCGAGTGAAAGGTCCGCACCAGCTCGCGCGCCTGTTTCAAGCTCAACGCATGGCCCCAGAGCGCGAACAGCTCGATCAGTTTATTGATGAAATCCTTGCGCGACTCGCGGGTGAATGTCACCACGGTCATCGAATCAAGCTCAAAACCCAGATAATGGGTCAGCAACAGAATCCGCAACACCAGCGTGGTCGACTTGCCCGCTCCGGCACCGGCCACTACAGAGGTCGAAGGTGTCTCGCTGAAAATCATCTTCCACTGCGCGGTGCTCGGCTGAGCCTGTGCGGGCAGTAAACGGGCGACATCGGCTTTTATGCGTTTCTTCAATTCAGGCGTCAGCGGCAGACGCCAGTCATCGAACAAGTGATTATCGATGCTCGGCGGACGATGCTCGGTGCTGCGGCTGTCGCGAATCAACAATACCTGCCGGCCTTCTTCCAGACCTTCGAGTTTGCCCTCTTTGTAGCCGTACTCGACACCTGCCGTGTGCCCGCTGCGAAAGCCGTCAGCCTGACCATGCAGCCAGGACGCGCGATGCTGAGCACGCAAACGAGTCAAACCGTGGCCGAAGAAGCGTGCGGCCAGGCGCTTGAACCATGGCATTTCGGCCAGAGGGCGAAGTTCGGGAGGAAGTTCGGGGGTGTGTTGCGCCACGCTGACGGGCTCCAGTGTGTAAGGCTGTTGAGGGCTATGGTGTCTGTATTTGCCGTCGAGTTCTAGCGAAATGCTTACAGGTCATTGGTTTAGGCGATGAATTGAAGGTGGGACAAGAGTGTTTCGACGCCACTTTCTATCAAGTTATTCGATGCTGATACCGCAGTTTTTACGCTTTTTATCGATGCTTGCCTGATAGATGATCGACGCCATACACCACCGGACTTGCGCCAGATGCGGCCATCGCATCCCCGCGACGAGCCTTTTGAGGAGACGAACATGCTTGAACTCAGACCTTTCAGCTCGCTGGGCGGCGCCCATCATGGCTGGTTGGATGCCCATCACCATTTTTCGTTCGCCGAGTATTACGACCCGCAACGCATGAACTGGGGCAACCTGCGGGTCTGGAATGACGATGTGATTGCCCCCGGCACCGGTTTCCCGCAGCACCCGCATCGCGACATGGAGATCATCACTATGTGCGTGAAGGCGCGATTACCCATCAGGACAATCTCGGCAACAAGGGCCGTACCGAAGCGGGCGACGTACAAGTGATGAGCGCCGGCACCGGCATTGCTCACAGCGAATACAACCTGGAGGCGCAGGACACGAGGATTTTCCAAATATGGATTCTGCCGACCGAAACCGGCGCCCCGCCGTCATGGGGTGCGAAACCCTTTCCGAAAGGTCAGCGCGAAGGTTTTGTGACCCTCGCCAGCGGCAAGGACGGCGACGATCAAAGCCTGCGGATCCGCGCCGATGCACGCTTGGTCGCGGCGAACATCAAGGCTGGAGAAACAGCCGAATACCAACTGGAGGCGGGCCGTCGGGCGTATCTGGTGCCGGCGACAGGTGTCATTGAAGTCAACGGCTTGCGGGCACAAGCTCGAGACGGCGTGGCGATTGCGCATGAACAGGTATTGACGGTCACGGCGCTTGAAGACAGTGAGATTGTCCTGGTGGATCTCGCCTGATTTCATCAGTGGCAAAAAAAGGGGCAACCGTATGGTTGCCCCTTTTATTCAAACACTGATGTCGTTGCGGCTTATTTAGTGCTGATAGCACCATCCACCAGGGTTTGCGCTTCGGCCACCAGTTGCTGGAGGTGATCGTCGCTGATGAAGCTTTCGGCGTAAATCTTGTAAATGTCTTCGGTGCCCGAAGGACGTGCTGCAAACCAGCCGTTTTCGGTCATCACTTTCAAACCGCCAATCGCTTGGTCATTGCCCGGTGCGTGGCTGAGAATGCTCTGAATCTTCTCGCCTGCCAGTTCGGTCGAGGTGACCTGCGCCGGCGACAGCTTGCTCAGCAGCGCTTTCTGTTCCGGGTTGGCCTTGGCATCAACACGCACCGAGAACGGCTCGCCCAGTTCGTCCGTCAGGGCGCGATAGGCCTGGCTTGGGTCGCGACCGGTGCGCGCGGTCATTTCAGCAGCGAGCAATGCCGGGATCAGTCCGTCCTTGTCGGTGCTCCATACGCCGCCATCCTTGCGCAGGAACGATGCGCCAGCGCTCTCCTCGCCACCAAAACCCAACGAGCCGTCGAACAGACCGTCAGCAAACCATTTGAAGCCGACCGGCACTTCATACAGGCGACGCCCCAGACGCTTGGCAACGCGATCGATCAAGCCACTGCTGACCACGGTTTTACCCACGGCCGCATCGGCACGCCATTGCGGACGGTTCTGGAACAGGTAGTCGATGGACACCGCCAGATAGTTGTTCGGCGCGAGCAAGCCACCGGATGGCGTGACGATGCCGTGGCGATCGTGATCCGGGTCGCAGGCAAACGCGACATCGAAACGCTCTTTCAGGCCGATCAAGCCTTGCATTGCATGGCTGGACGATGGGTCCATGCGAATCTGACCATCCCAATCAACGGTCATGAAGCGGAAGGTCGAATCGACTTCCTTGTTCACCACGTCCAGGTCCAGACGATAGTGCTCAGCGATGGCCGACCAGTAACGCACCCCTGCTCCACCCAACGGGTCAACGCCCAGATGCAGTTTGGCATCACGAATGGCATCGAAATCGATCACGTTGATCAGATCGGCAACGTAGGAATTCACGTAGTCGTGGCGATGAGTCGTGCTGGCCTTGAGCGCTTGCTCGTAGCTGATGCGTTTAACACCCGCCAGTTTGTTGGCCAGTAGCTCGTTGGCCTTGGCTTCGATCCACTTGGTGATGTGGGTGTCGGCGGGGCCGCCATTGGTCGGGTTGTATTTGTAGCCGCCACTTTGCGGCGGGTTATGCGACGGCGTGATGACGATGCCATCGGCCAGGCCCGAGGTACGGCCGCGGTTGTAGCAGAGAATGGCATGGGAAATGGCAGGTGTCGGCGTGTATTCATCACCTTCAGCGATCATCACGGTGACGCCGTTGGCCGCCAGGACTTCCAGAGCGCTGGCTCCGGCCGGCGTCGACAGCGCGTGGGTGTCGACACCGACGAACAGTGGGCCGGTAATACCCTGGGCTTCACGGTACAGGCAAATTGCCTGGCTGATGGCCAGAACGTGCCATTCATTGAAACTCAAGTCGAAGGAACTGCCGCGGTGACCGGAAGTGCCGAACGCCACGCGCTGCGTGGAAATGGAAGCGTCGGGCTGGCCGGTGTAATAAGCCGTTACCAGTCGCGGGATATCGACCAACAATTCTGCCGGTGCCGGTTTGCCCGCAAAAGGACTGAGAGTCATGCAAAACCTCTGAAATAGAGTGGTTCAGGAATAGAGCGCAGTTTACTGGCAGTTTGACCGCAGCGCGATGGGATCTATCCGAGACTCTCCCGATGTTTTTTAACGTTAATCATCGGGCGCCAGACGCAACGCGTCACCCAATAGCCCGACGACATCGGCCAGATCGTGCTCACCATGGGTCAGCGAACTCAATCGCAGATGGTGCCCATGCAGGCCCTGCAGACTGAACAACTCCCCAGGTGCAATGACGATCTGCTGCTGGAGCAAACGGTGAAACACGTTGCCCATATTCACCGGTCGTAACGAGCGCACCCAGATGGTCGCCCCGCCCTGCGATTCGTCGATCGCCAACGCTTCACCCAGTCGCTCGCGCAATAATTCGATTAATTGCGTGCGACGCTCCTTGAGCATTCGGCGCAGCACGGACAAGTGCTGATCCAGCCTGCCGCCGCCCAGCAACCTGGCAATCGCCTTCTGGCGGATCGGCGACAAACGGAACGCACGCAACAGGAAATGGCGTTGCAACTCACTCCGCCAATGGTGAGACAGCACAAAACCGAAAGGCGCCTCTGTACCGACGAACTTCTCGAACGTGGAAAACACCAGCAAGCGATCAGGATCCAGCCAGTCGCGCAAGCGCTGGGAGTCGTTGCCTTCATCGAGTTCGCTATAACAGTCGTTTTCCAGCACCCACGTACCATGGCATCCGAGCAGATGCGCGATCGCCTGTCGATTGGTCCGGGACAGCGGGCTGCCCTGAGGCATGCTCAACGCCGAAGACAACAGGATCAAGCGCACCGGCTCACTCTTGAGCAATGACTCCAGCCGCTGGGGATCAATCACTCCTCCCGTCAGCAGCGGCAGCTCGATGACACGAACTTCAGCAGCATCCAACAGGCGCAAGATCACCCAGTCGCATGGAGATTCGACCACTACGGTGGCCCCACGCAGCTCAAGCACGGAGATCAGTATTTCCAGCACCCCACGCAGATCTGCACCGATATAGACGTCATCGGCATGCCAGCAATTCACCGTTGACGAGGTATAGCGCGCGGCAAGCACCGTACGCAGTTCCAGCTCGCCGCAAGGCTGCGCCAGTAGCTGCGGCTGTCGCGGATATTGGCGCAGCAGTTCGCGTTCAAGTGTCAGTAGCGGACTGTCCAACGGTTGCATTGAGGCCGGGTCGTCGGCGCTCAACACACACATACCAGGGCGCCTGGCGTTGACATACACAGTTTCAAGCAAGTCACTGCCGCAACCGGGCGACTCCAGAGCGTTCTGCGCTTGCGCGTAGTAACCGGACTTGGCGATTGAATAGACGCGACCTTCTTTTTCCAGTAACGAATAGGCGTACTGGACGGTCGATATAGACACATTGAGTCGATCAGCCAATTGCCGCAACGAGGGCAAGCGCACTGCCGGGCCACCCCCCGCCTCGTCGATTAACAGCGTCAGATAGCGATACACCGCCTGATATACGAAGTCGTTTTCCCGTGACGCTTTCACAAGCCCGCCCCCGTGGGCAAGTATTCATGCTCTGGCAAGTGGCTCACGATCAGCCTTCCGCCGACCGATCGACGTGCTTTCCAGCACCCGCCTCGCCTGAACTTGCAATTTCACCAGGGACGGGCATGCGGATCGGGCCCATGGCGTAAAGACGCACAATCAACTTGACCGGCAAGCCACTGACATCCGTCATCCATTTCAATACCTGATCCGAGGCATGCAGGCCCTGCATCGCCCGATGCAGATCCGGCATGGCCACCAACATGCCTGGATGACAATTGCGCAGAAACCGTTCCAGCCCCGCACCGGCGTCAATAAACGGTGCAAACATCAGGCACGCCAACTGGATCTCGTTGAGTTCAAAATTTTCCAACAGGCAGCCTTCCGCTTGCTGGCGGAGGAGATCGGGGTCCTGCAGATTGCCGAAACTGGCGAGCAATTGTTCACACACCGTTTCAGGCACCTGCTTGCGGCGCATCTTCAGCAAACAGCTTTGCAGGTAATCGCTGATTCCGGCCTCATAGGTTCGCCCCTCGATGAAGCACGCCTGCAATCCTCGCAAATGTGCAGCCACCATTGGCTCTGCGAATTCGTCGTCGCCCTGAGAGAGCGTCAGCTCATCTGCCTGGAAGCCAAGAAAGTCACTGAGCAAAGGCCAGCGTTCTTCGAGCCTGCCGACAATCATGTCGTTGATGTTGATGAAGCCAGTGCGACGACAAGCTTCGAATTGACCTTCGGGGCGCCACGTCACCCGCTCTTCGTCCGTATAGAACTCGCGGTAATAATCCCCCCCTAGCCCGTCGAGCAACGGAAACAGCGCTTCGTAGCCTGCGGCAGTCACTAACGGATCGGCAATAGCCGCTTTCTGTACGGCGCGACTCAAGCCCTCGAGGAAATGAATCTGGCGGCTCGGACTTTCACTGCCGATCATTGCATCGACGC
Source organism: Pseudomonas sp. NPDC087817 (assembly GCF_044742875.1). NCBI lineage: Bacteria > Pseudomonadati > Pseudomonadota > Gammaproteobacteria > Pseudomonadales > Pseudomonadaceae > Pseudomonas > Pseudomonas sp. NPDC087817. The sequence goes on along the minus strand of NZ_JBIUVJ010000001.1, from coordinate 129,749 downwards.
CGTTGTTCCAGCGGGCAACCTGACCGTAGAACTCTGCGGTGGCCAGATAGGCGTCATCCCACAATTCGAGCGCTTCACTGAAGCTGCGACGATGACCAATGAGCAGCAGATTGATCCGGTTGGCTTCACGCCCCTCGTCGCAGGCCGGCGCCTGATGGTCGAATGGCAGGACCTGACGATGATCCACCATCACCAGCTCGACACGGGGATCGTCGTAAAGGAACAGTGCGCCGTAGCTACGGTGCATGTTTTGCAGTGCCATTGGGCTGTTGCCGTTCCAGCGCAAATTGGCCACCCGCAATTGGAAGGTGGCGGGGGCACGTCCGGCGATGCTCAACTGCGCCGCCCGGAGCAGGGCCAGCGTGTAACAGCTGTCGCGCGAACCGGTCTGGTTCACCAACACCTTGAAATGACCGATGTTCTCCATGCCGCCCGCGGCCACGGCCAGCCGCTGGATCAATAACTGCAATGCCGTGCGTTCCGCGCGGGAGAAGAAACTCAGCAATCGCTGCAATACTTGTTGGTAGACATAATTCATTGCCTGATCATGGATCGTGCTCATCGGTATTTACCCGGTATAAAAAGTTTCATGACGCGCAGACCGAAATCTCGATCGCACGACAATTCATCAATAAGTAATAGACGCTCAGATGCTAACACTTACAAATCTGTAGTTATTTGAAACACTTGAGCTTTGAAAAGCCCTGAAGTCACTGACAGACAGCCTCAAGCACCTGTAAATGCTGGTATTTTTCTAGAAAATATTATTCCTAGGAAACTTCCCACAACGTCCCACGACAAGTGAGTACAAGAAAAAGAGAAGCAGTTTGCGAATAGCCCTACAACAATTAAACAGAAGTTTTCTCGACAAGCAGATCCAGCCGCTTGATGTTGCGCGGGACAAATTGAATGCACAGCCATGACTCATTCCTTGAGATGAAAGTAATCATTCAATTATCAGGGCTTACATTGCGATTAGAAGATACAGATCGAAGGCAAAAACCAGTTCAGTTGCTGAACAGATTCGGATGCAGGCAGTGAGATCGGCTTTTCGCAGGGGGAAAAACGCAGAAGAGTCCGTGGGGCCACGGACTCTGATGGAGGTCTATTTTCAGGCGGGTTCGACTTGCAGAGCGACCCGTTCGCGGCATGGGCATTCGTCCATGTAGCGATGCGCTTCGACGAACTCGTTGAACGGGAATACACGAGTCTTGAGCGGCACCAACACACGATCAGCGGTCAACTGGTTGATATCGCGCAAGGCACGTTGAAGGGCGACGTGATCCTGGGTGATGCCCAGTTCCGGTTTGCCGGTGAAGTTACCGATGCAGTGCACGAAGAACTGGATATTCTTCTGGAACGCTGCGCAGGCCGGGAACGGCGTCTGGTTGCCACCTTGCAAACCGTACAGCACCAGGCTGCCACGCGGCGCGAGCACATCGCCAAGCAGCGACATCTGCGGGCCACCGAGACCGTCAAAAACCACGTCGACGCCCCGGTTGTCGGTGATCTTGTTGATTCGCATCAACAGATCTTCCTCTTCGGTGACAATCACCTTCTCCGCGCCCAGCGACAGCAGGTACTCGCGCTCCTCCGCGTCCTTGGTAGCGGCAATCACCCGCACCCCCATGGCCTTGCCCAGTTGGACAAAGGAAGGGCCGGCACAATGACTGGCATCCGTGACCAGCGCAAACTGCCCAGGTTTTACCCGTGCCAGATCGGCATAAGCGAAATAGGCGATCAACAGCGGTGTGTAATGCACGCTGGCTTCGATCGGACTCAGCACATCCGGATAACGGGTCAGCGCTGTACGCGGCAGTACAATCGACTCGCCATAGACCGGATAGTCGTTTGGACTTTCGGCCGGGAAACTGGCGACCTTGTCACCCACGGACAGATCTTCGACATCGGCACCGACCGCCGTGACCACACCGGCCATTTCATGGCCAAGGCCTGACGGCAGGCGTGCCTGGGACGAGGCCAGATTCTGACGCCAGAGCGTGTCGTACCAGCTGATGCCGATTGCCTCGACACGCACCTGCACTTCGCCAGGACCTGGCTGAGCGGCCGCATGCTCTTCGCATTTGAGCACCTCGGCCGGACCAAACTTGTGAAAACGGATCGTGCGGGACATCGCAAACCTCGTCAAAGTAACCTCTAATGCCCAGAACTCTATCTGGGCTTTTGACCCAAGACTATCAGTGGCTATTAATAGTCGACATGCCTGTCATTGATTCCGCAGTATGGACGGCATTGGCAAAATCCATGAAAAACTGCTGCGCCCGTGTGAGTAAAGCTGAATTTTCCGGTGCAGAGTACCAGCCTTTCCCCGTAAGATTCATGCCGGCCATTGTTCTCATATGGCCGCCCTCGTCAAGCTTGATGACTCTGCCAGGACTCCAGATGAATCGTAATGACCTGCGTCGTGTCGACCTGAACCTGTTGATCGTATTCGAAACATTGATGCACGAACGCAGCGTGACCCGTGCCGCCGAGAAACTTTTCCTTGGCCAGCCGGCAATCAGTGCGGCGCTCTCGCGTCTGCGCAGCCTGTTCGATGATCCTTTGTTCGTGCGCACCGGCCGGAGCATGGAACCGTCCGCCCGTGCGGTGGAAATATTCGCCCTGCTCTCGCCCGCCCTCGACTCGATTTCGACCGCCGTCAGCCGTGCCGCAGAATTCGACCCCGCTACCAGCACCTCGGTGTTTCGCATCGGTTTGTCCGATGACGTCGAATTCGCACTGCTGCCAATGCTGCTAAAACGCCTGCGCGCCGAATCGCCGGGGATCGTGCTGGTAGTGCGCCGAGTCAATTACATCCTGATGCCAAGCCTGCTGGCTTCCGGTGAGATTTCGATCGGCGTCAGCTACACCACCGACCTGCCGGCCAATGCCAAGCGCAAAGTCTTGCGCCGCAGCCAGCCGAAACTGTTGCGCGCCGACACGGTCCCTGGCCCGTTGAGCCTCGACGATTACTGCGCGCGACCGCATGCACTGGTTTCGTTTGCGGGCGACCTCAGTGGCTTTATTGATGAGGAACTGGAGAAACTCGGGCGCAAACGCCATGTGGTGCTGGCTGTGCCGCAGTTCAACGGTTTGAGTACGTTGCTGGCGGGCACTGACATTGTTGCAACCGTACCGGATTACACGGCGGATGCGCTGACGGCGGCTGGCGGTGTGAGGGCGGAAGATCCGCCGTTGCCGACGCGGACGTTTGAACTGCACATGGCCTGGCGTGGGTCGCAGGATAACGATCCGGGTGAGCGTTGGTTGAGATCGCGGATTCAGATGTTCTTTGGCGATCCGGATAGCCTTTAGCTTCCATCGCATTGAGCAGCCTGACAACGCCAGGCGCCCTCTGCTCACCGGGCGATCTCACGTCATCGACTTCGGGCCCGGGCTTCGGGCGCTGGTGAGGCGATAGATCGTCAGGCTGTAAATCATCAGCGCCAAACCTGCCAGCACGCCTCCAGAAATTCCAATGTAAGCGAATCCGATCTGGCCACCAACCCAACTCCCCAACAGTGCCCCACCACCAATACCGATGTTGTAGATACCCGAGAAAAGCGCCATCGCCACATCGGTAGCGTCCGGTGCCAACACCAGAACCCTGGACTGCAACGCCAGCCCAAATCCCATGATCGCCATTCCCCAGAAAACACTCAGCGCCCCCAGATAGGAGACTTTGCCGTTCAACGGCAAGAGGAAGGCCAGGCACACCACGAGCAGCATCACACAGATGACCAGAAAACGATGCGGGTTATACCGGTGCAGCCAACTGAACAGCAGCGATCCGAAAATACCTGCGCCACCGAACAACAGCAGGATGAGCGTCACCGCATCGCTACTCATGCCCGCGACCACTTCAACGAAGGGTTCGATGTAGCTGTAAGCCGTGAAGTGAGCCGTCACCACCATGGCCGTCAGAATATAAAGCGCCACCAGTGCAGGCCGTTTGAACAACAACGGCAGGCTTCTCAGGGAGCCAGAGTTCTGACTGGGCAACAACGGTAGAACCCTGGCAAGGCACATTACCAGCGCAGCCGCCAATCCGCCGATCACCATGAACGTGGTACGCCAACCCATGGCCTCGCCCAACAATCGGCCGAGAGGAATACCCAGCACCATCGCCAGGGAGGTACCCGTTGCCAACAGGCCCAAGGCCTGCACCTGCTTGCCCTGTGGCGCGAGCCGCACTGCCAGAGAAGCCGTGATCGACCAGAACAGCGCATGCGCCAGCGCCACGCCGATGCGGCTCACCATCAGAACAGCGAAACTGCTCGCCAGACTCGACAGGACATGACTTGCGATGAACATCGTAAACAATACGATCAGTAGCTTGCGCCGCTCGATGTTGCGCGTCAGCAACATGATGGGAAGCGAGGTCAACGACACCACCCACGCATAGATTGTCAGCATCAGGCCAACCTGCGCCGTCGACATATCGAAACTGCTACCGATCGAACTCAACAGCCCCACCGGCACAAACTCGGTGGTGTTGAACACAAACGCAGCCAGTGCCAAGGCAATCACTGCGTACCAGTTGCCGTTGGTTGTAGTTGTAGAATCGCTCATTGAAGGGGTGTATTACTCAGTCGAAGATCGCGCGCGGTTTTGCTTACCCGTTGCCGAAAAACTCAGGTGGCAGGTGGTCCGCTGGGGCCTGCACTATAAAGAAAAAGTGAAATGCTCGTCGACGACCCGCGAAGACATCGGTGGCTGAGCCAGGATCACTTTCGATTGTGCGTCGCTTTTGCATTTCTGTGCGACAGATCCCGTTTCAGGACTCCCGCAATGCTCTGGCACGATGTTAGTTTGTAAGTGCATGTGTCTCAACGCTGAGACACCCCTTACTCACTGCCCTGCAAAGGAATGCCCTTCGTAATGAATTTCCCCTTCAAAAAACTGGCCGCAGCAACCTTGATGCTGGCTGGACTGTCGGCGTTCACCGCCCCGGCTCAGGCCAACCTTACCCCGCAGCAGAGCGCTGAAATCCTCAAAACCTTCAAGGCCGAGTCGACTACGGATTTCCGTCAGTTCCTTGGTAGCCTCTCCAAGAGCGATCTGGCGAAAACTGCCGACATTGGCCCGACCATCAGCGCGTTCCTTGACAACAAAACCCTGACCGCTGAGCAGCAGAACGAGATCTATCGTCTGCTCGGTATTTATGCCCGGGTGAAATACAGCGCCGCTGCCACCGAGACACTGCGCGAGCTGGTCGAGATCCCAACCTATCGCAAGGACGGCGTAGCCCAGCACGACAATCCGGAATTCATCAAGATCGGCGAAAAGATCAAGAGCCTGGCCGAGTCCTTCCACCTGAATTTCCGCAACATCGACAACCGCGTTTATGAGATTTCGCTCGAAGGCAGCGGCGATGAAGTCGTTGGTATTCATGCCCACGCCGACGTGGTGCCGGTGACGCCGGAAAACTGGGTATTGAAGGATGGCACCCGCCTCGACCCCTTCAAGATCACGCTGATCGGTGATCGCATGTACGGCCGTGGCACCGAGGATGACAAGAACGGCATCGTCGTCACGCTCTACGCGATGAAAGTCATCAAGGATGAAAAGCTGCCGCTGGCACGCAATTTCAAACTGTTGGTGGACACCACTGAAGAAACCACCGGCGATGCGATCCCCTACTACTTCGAACGCAATCCGACGCCCAACTACAACCTGGCGCTGGATGGTGGCTATCCGGTGGTGATTGCCGAGAAAGGTTACGGCACGGTCATGGCCAACTTTGCCAAGCGCAAAGCTGAGGGCAAGGGTGCGGAAATCATTGCTATGACCGGTGGCCTGGCGACCAACCAGATTCCTTCGGTTTCAGTCGCCACCCTGATCACCGACAAACCTGCGGAGCTGGCTGCCAGTCTGCAGAAGGCCGGGGACGAGTTTGCCAAGCGCAGTGGCGGCGATTTCCAGGTGAGCGCCAAGGTTGACGGTAAAGACGTCAAACTGACGGTGACGGGCGTATCCGCGCACTCCTCCGAACCCGAGTCAGGGGTTAATCCGGTCGCGCGAATGTTGGTCTTTATTAACAGCCTTGATGGCAAGGTCGCCTTCAAGCACAACCACATTACCGATGCCGCGCGTTACGCCGCTGATAACTGGGGCCTGGATTATTTGGGCAACAAACTCGGCGTCGGTTTCTCCGACTCCTTCATGGGGCCACTGACCACGTCACTGACCTATGTCGGCATGGATGACAAAGCCTTCAAACTCGCGGTCAACCTGCGCGTGCCGAAGGGCAAGTCGCCAGAGAAGCTCAAGGCTGAGATCGCTGAGAAACTGGCGGCGTGGAGCAAGAAGAGCCATGTTGGCGTTGCTTTCGACTACTCGATCGCCGAGCCGATGTACCGCAACCCAGAAGGTGAATGGGTGAAAGCGCTGCTGGCAGTGGCCACGGAAAACCTCGGCATGAAACACGAGTTCGGCACTTCTGCCGGCGCAACTTCAGTGCATGAATTGCCAAACGGCGTGCAGTTCGGTCTGGCCAAGCCGGACGTGAAATACACCGGGCACACCGACGGTGAATTCAAGACCGTGGAGCAATTCCAGCTGGATCTGCAAATCGTCACGGAAATGATTGGCCGCATTGGCCAGTTGCCGAAACTCTGATGTCACTGGGACGAGGGAGCAAGCTCCCTCGTCCCAGTTTTTTAATCGTCACGTAATCCCCGCCGCGCAGCCTCGCTCCTGACTTTTGCACACGGGGCAACACAGAATTGCCTCCAGAGAGATTGATAGCCCCCTAACGAAAGGTGCATGCTAGAGGGCTCGCTCGGGTCTTATATCATTCCGAATGATAGTTACCTTTGCTTCATTCGATTCGTGCCATCACACCCCGCCGAGCATCATCCGCCCATCTTCAATACATTGGCGGATGCATCCATGGAACAGTCACTCAAACATTTGCGCTTCCCGTTGGCCTTGTTGGCCGTACTGGTGATGAGCGCCTGCGGCAAGACTCCGGAGACTGCCGCCACTATGCCCGCTGCCAAAGTCAGCGTGGCCAAAGTGCTGGAACAACCGGTCAACGAGTGGGACGAATTCACCGGGCGCCTTGAAGCCCCGGAAACCGTTGAAATCCGTCCACGAGTCTCCGGCCAGATCGACGAAGTCGCCTTCACTGAAGGTGCGCTGGTCAAAAAAGGCGACCTGCTGTTCCAGATCGACCCTCGTCCGTTCCAGGCTGAGGTGCGCCGCCTCGAAGCTCTGGTAGCCCAGTCCCGCGCCAACGCCACCCGCAGTGAAAACGAAGCTGGCCGTGGCGAACGTCTGCGTGCCAGCAACGCGATTTCCGCCGAACTGGCCGATTCGCGCACCAGCGCTGCACAAGAAGCCCGCGCCGCCGTCGGAGCCCTGCAAGCGCAACTGGACCTGGCCAAACTGAACCTGAGCTTCACCCGCGTGACCGCGCCGATCAGCGGCCGTGTCAGCCGTGCCGAGATCACCGCCGGCAACCTGGTCACCGCCGACACCACGCCGCTGACCAGCGTGGTTTCCACCGACAAGGTCTACGCCTACTTCGACGCCGACGAGCGTGTGTTCCTCAAATACACTCAACTCGCCCGTCAGGGTCAGCGCGGCGCCACCACGCCGGTGTACATGGGCCTGTCCAACGAAGACGGTAACCCGCACCAGGGCCAGATGAACTTCGTCGACAATCAGGTCAATCCGAAAACCGGCACCATCCGTGGTCGCGCGGTGTTCGACAACAGCGACGGCACCTACACCCCGGGTCTGTATGCACGCCTGAAGCTGGTGGGCAGCGGCACCTACAACGCCATGCTGATCAACGACGAAGCGGTCGGCACCGACCTCGGCAAGAAGTTCGTACTGGTGATGGACGCGGACAACAAAACCGCTTACCGCGCCGTCGAACTCGGTCCGAAAATCGAAGGTCTGCGCATCGTCCGTACCGGCCTGAACAAGGACGACACAATCATCGTCAAGGGTCTGCAACGGGTACGTCCTGGCTCACCGGTCACTCCTGAAGTGGTGCCGATGGCCAGCGAGCAAACCATTGCGGCACTCGCTCAACAACGTCAAGCGCTGGAAGCCAGCAACCTGCCTAAAGTCGCCCCTGCCAAAGGCGCGTCCGGTGCGGTTGTGAAGCTGGCTGCTACGACCCCACGCGGTTAAGGGACGACAACTCCGATGAATTTTTCCCAATTCTTCATTTCACGGCCGATCTTCGCAGCGGTGCTGTCGCTGTTGATCCTGATCGCCGGTGCGATCTCGCTGTTCCAGCTACCGATCAGCGAATACCCGGAAGTCGTGCCGCCCACCGTGGTGGTACGTGCCAACTTCCCGGGTGCCAACCCTAAAGTCATCGGTGAAACCGTGGCAGCTCCATTGGAGCAGGCCATCACCGGCGTCGAGAACATGCTGTACATGTCCTCGCAATCCACCGCTGACGGCAAGATCACCCTGACCATCACCTTCGCTCTGGGCACTGACCTGGACAACGCGCAGGTGCAGGTGCAAAACCGCGTGACTCGTACCGAGCCGAAGCTTCCCGAGGAAGTGACGCGTATCGGTATCACCGTCGACAAGGCGTCGCCTGACCTGACCATGGTTGTGCACTTGACCTCGCCAGACAAGCGCTACGACATGCTCTACCTGTCCAACTACGCGATCCTAAACATCAAGGATGAGCTCGCTCGCCTCGGTGGTGTCGGTGATGTGCAACTGTTCGGCATGGGCGACTACTCGCTGCGTGTCTGGCTTGATCCGAACAAGACCGCTTCGCGCAATCTGACAGCCACTGACGTGGTCACCGCGATTCGTGAACAGAACCGTCAAGTGGCCGCCGGCCAGTTGGGCGCGCCCCCTGCCCCGAATGCGCAGAGCTTCCAGCTGTCGGTCAACACTCAGGGCCGTCTGGTGACTGAGGAAGAGTTTGAAAACATCATTATTCGCGCAGGCGATAACGGTGAAATCACTCGCTTGAAAGACATCGCTCGCGTCGAACTGGGCTCCAGCCAATACGCCTTGCGTTCGTTGCTGAACAATCAGCCGGCGGTGGCGATCCCGATCTTCCAGCGTCCTGGCTCCAACGCCATCGACATCTCGAACGAAGTTCGCGGCAAGATGGAAGAGCTGAAGAAAGGCTTCCCGCAAGGCATGGACTACAGCATCGTCTATGACCCGACGATCTTCGTGCGCGGCTCGATCGAAGCGGTGGTTCACACCCTCTTCGAAGCGCTGATCCTCGTGGTGCTGGTGGTGATCCTGTTCCTGCAAACCTGGCGCGCCTCGATCATTCCATTGGTGGCGGTGCCGGTATCGTTGATCGGTACGTTTGCGGTGATGCACTTGTTTGGCTTCTCGCTCAACGCCCTGTCGCTGTTCGGCCTGGTACTGGCCATCGGTATTGTGGTGGACGACGCCATCGTGGTGGTGGAGAACGTCGAACGGAACATCGAACTGGGGCTTAACCCTTTCGATGCGACCAAAAAAGCCATGGGTGAAGTGACCGGCCCGATCATTGCCACGGCGCTGGTGCTGTGCGCGGTGTTTATTCCAGCAGCGTTCATCTCCGGCCTTACCGGACAGTTCTACAAACAGTTCGCCCTGACCATTGCGATCTCGACCGTGATCTCGGCGTTCAACTCGCTGACTTTGTCGCCAGCACTGGCCGCTGTATTGCTGAAAAGCCATGACGCACCGAAAGACCGTTTCTCCAAGGTGCTCGACAAGATCTTCGGTGGCTGGTTGTTCCGTCCGTTCAACCGCTTTTTCGACCGTGCCAGCCATGGCTACGTCGGCACCGTGCGCCGGGTTATCCGTGGCAGCGGCATCGCTCTGTTCCTCTACGCGGGCCTGATGGTGCTGACCTTCTTCGGTTTCTCCAACACGCCGACCGGTTTCGTACCCGGCCAGGACAAGCAATACCTGGTGGCTTTCGCGCAACTGCCGGACGCCGCGAGCCTGGATCGCACCGAAGACGTGATCAAGCGCATGTCCGACCTGGCCTTGAAACAGCCAGGCGTGGAAAGCGCCGTAGCGTTCCCGGGTCTGTCGATCAACGGCTTCACCAACAGCCCGAACGCCGGCATCGTGTTCGTGACCCTGAAACCGTTCGACGAACGTAAAGACCCGAGCATGTCGGCCGGTGCAATCGCCGGTGCCTTGAACGGCCAGTACGCGAACATTCAGGAAGCCTACATGGCGATCTTCCCGCCACCGCCGGTACAAGGTCTGGGCACCATTGGTGGTTTCCGCCTGCAAATCGAAGACCGGGGCAACCTGGGTTACGACGAGCTGTACAAAGAAACCATGAACATCATCAACAAGAGCCACAACGTGCCGGAACTGGCAGGCCTGTTCACCAGTTACACCGTGAACGTGCCGCAGGTCGATGCCGCCATCGACCGGGAAAAAGCCAAAACCCACGGCGTGGCCGTCAGCGACATCTTCGACACCCTGCAGATCTACCTGGGTTCGCTGTATGCCAACGACTTCAACCGTTTCGGCCGCACCTATCAGGTCAACGTTCAGGCCGAGCAACAGTTCCGCCTCGAATCCGACCAGATCGGCCAGCTGAAAGTGCGTAACAACAAAGGCGAAATGATCCCGTTGGCGACCTTCATCAAGGTCAGCGACACCTCTGGGCCGGATCGCGTGATGCACTACAACGGCTTCATCACCGCAGAAATCAACGGTGCGGCAGCCCCTGGCTACAGCTCCGGTCAAGCAGAAAAAGCCATCGAGAAACTGCTCAAGGATGAACTGCCGAACGGCATGACCTACGAGTGGACCGACCTGACCTACCAGCAGATTCTGTCCGGCAACACCGCGCTGTTCGTGTTCCCGCTCTGCGTACTGCTCGCGTTCCTGGTGCTCGCTGCTCAATACGAAAGCTGGAGCCTGCCACTGGCGGTGATCCTGATCGTACCGATGACCCTGCTGTCGGCCATCACCGGCGTGATCATCTCGGGCGGTGACAACAACATCTTCACCCAGATCGGTTTGATCGTACTGGTGGGACTTGCCTGTAAGAACGCGATTCTGATCGTCGAGTTTGCCAAGGACAAACAGGAAGAAGGTCTCGACCCGCTTGCTGCGGTACTGGAAGCCTGCCGTCTGCGTCTGCGGCCGATCCTGATGACTTCCTTTGCATTCATCATGGGTGTGGTGCCACTGGTGTTCTCCAGCGGTGCGGGTGCCGAGATGCGTCACGCCATGGGTGTGGCGGTGTTCTCCGGGATGCTCGGCGTGACCTTCTTCGGTCTGCTGCTGACACCAGTGTTCTACGTACTGATCCGTAACTTCGTCGAACGCAGCGAGCAGCGTAAAGCGGCCAAGGCGCACACTCTTCAAAAGCCACTGGAGGCGCACCAATGAGTCTGAAAGTCTTCCTGCCGAGTCTGCTGGTGCTGGCCCTCAGCGCCTGCGCCGTCGGCCCCGACTACAAGACCCCAGCCACGGAGGCGGCCAACATCACGACCGCCACCGACGGCGCCGCCGGGCAAAAGAACTTCGACCGTTCGAAATTCGAAGGCATCTGGTGGCAGCAGTTTGACGATCCGACCCTCAATCAGTTGGTGACTCAATCGCTGCAAGGCAACCGTGAACTGCGCGTGGCGTTCGCTCGCTGGAAAGCCGCCCGGGCGATCCGCGACGACGTCAGCAACGATGCGATGCCGACCATCACCAGCCGCGCCAGCAGCGATCTGGCCAAGGGGCAAATCCCTGGCCAGACCACCAAACGGGTCAATAGCGAACGCTATGACCTCGGTCTGGACATGGCCTGGGAACTGGACTTGTTCGGTCGCATCCAGCGCAACCTGGAAGCCAGCGACGCCGACCAGCAAGCGGCCGAAGCCGATCTGTACCAACTGCAAGTCACCATGATTGCCGAACTGGTCGATGCTTATGGCCAACTGCGCGGCGCGCAACTACGCGAAAAAATCGCCGTGGCCAACCTGAACAACCAGCAGGAGTCGCGCAAGATCACCATCAGCCTGCGTGATGCCGGCGTTGGCGATCAGCTCGATGTCGAACGTGCCGATGCGCGTCTGGCCTCAGTCGAAGCCAGCGTGCCGCAGTTGCAGGCGGAACAGGTCCGACAGAAAAACCGCATCGCCACCCTCTTGGGGGAGCGTCCGGACAAACTGACCGTCGACCTGAGTCCAAAGGAGCTACCAGCAATCGCCAAGGCCTTGCCAATCGGTAACCCGGGCGAACTGCTGCAACGTCGTCCGGACATCCTCAGCGCTGAACGCAAACTGGCTTCCGCCACGGCGCGCATCGGTGTGGCCAAGGCCGATCTGTTCCCACGGGTCAGCCTCAGCGGTTTCCTCGGCTGGACGGCCGGACGCGGTTCGCAGATCGGTTCCTCGGCGGCCAACGCCTGGGCGCTCGGCCCGAGCATTACCTGGGCAGCGTTCGACCTTGGCAGCGTCCGTGCCCGTTTACGCGGCGCCGATGTCGATGCCGAAGGCGCACTGGCGACCTATGAGCAACAAGTGCTGCTGGCCCTGGAAGAATCGGAAAACGCCTTCAGCGACTACGGCAAACGTCAGCAACGGCTGATCTCGCTGATCCGCCAGAGCGAATCGAGCCGCAAGGCTGCCGATCTGGCAGAGATTCGCTATCGCGAAGGCACCACTGACTTCCTCGTGCTGCTCGATGCACAGCGTGAGCGTCTGAATGCTGAAGACAGCCAGGCCCAGGCCGAAGTCGATCTCTATCGCGGCATTGTCGCGATCTACAAGGCCCTTGGCGGTGGCTGGCAGCCAGAGACCGTCGCCAGCAAGTAACTTCCAGTTTTTAAAGAGCTCCTTTGGTTGGCCGCAACCAACCAATTTTTTGCCCCGCGTATCATTCGGTCGCGGGGCTTTTTTGTGCCTGGTGTCTTACCCCTGGAGCTGCCTTATTCAAGGATAGTGACGGTGGCGGTCGTGCCGGCGCGCAAGCGGTTCTTGCCGGCATAGTCGCTATCGATGTCGATCCGCACCGGTACCCGTTGTGCCAGTTTCACCCAGGTGTAACTCGGGTTGATATTCGCCAGCAGACGACTGCCCGGGGCGTTTTCCCTGTCCGCAATGGCGAAGGCAATGCTTTGCACGCGACCGCCGAAGGTTTCCCCGCTCATCAACTGAATTCGCACTCGGTCGCCCTCCTCGATCCGTGGCAATTTGGTTTCCTCGAAGTAACCGCTGACGTAGAACGAATCACTGTCGACCAACGCCAACAGTGCGCCACCGGCAACTGCGTAATCGCCCTCGCGAGTCAGCAGATTGGTGACATAGCCGCTGACCGGCGACTCGACACGGGTACGCTGCAAATCCAGTTCGGCCTGAGTCAGTGCCGCAATCGCCAATTGCACATTCGCCTGCGCCAGGCCGAGATTGGCCTGATTGCGCAACAGATCAGCCTGAGCCACAGCCACGTCGGTACTGGATTTCTCCCATTCTTCCCCGGAGATCGCGAAACCCTGCTTGAGCGTACGGCGCCGGCGCTCTTCGCTTTGACGCTGTTTGAGCAGTGCTTCACTGGCGACGATGGCCGCTTGCGACTGCCCCAGAGTTGCTTTTGCCACTTCAACCGAGCGCCGCGAGTGTTCTACCGCCAACCGGTAGCGTGCCGGATCGATCTCCATCAGCAGTTGCCCCTTGTCAACGTGCTGGTTGTCTTGCACAGCCAGGCTGACGATACGTCCGGAAACGTCGGCCGACAGCGTCACCACGTCCGCCCTCACCCGGGCATCCCGGGTCCATGGCGCACGGGTGTAATGCTCCCAGGCAAACCAGCCGAGCACGATGGCCAGTGCCACCACGGCCAACGTCATTGATCGAGCGAGTAACACTTTCAAGGCATCAGGCTCCCATCAGCAAAAGCAGCGTGGCACAGACGCAGGCATACAGTGCCCCTTCGAACAGCGCCTCATGCCAGACCAGACGCAATACGCCCAAGCGGCGCAAGCCCCAGTCAAGCAGCATGAATATCGGTATGGCCAGCAACAGGGCCTGAGCAATGGGTGGCAGATAAACGCCGCCAATCTCGAAATCAATGGGCAAGGGCCGGTTCTCCTTCCGGGGCATTACGTTGCAGGTACTCGCCGTGGCGCTGCAGAAATGACACAACGATCAGCAACGCCACGCGCATGCGGAACACCGACCAAAGATGTTCATGACTGGCGACGTGCAGATCATCCAGCTCATCGCCCAGTGCATGCAGCGTGGACAGCAACGGCGTCAGTTGCGCATCCTGTCGCCCGGCGACAAAGCGCCCGGTCTTGCGCAAGGCCGAGGACAAGCGCTGACTGAATACGTCGGTGAGCAATGCATTGTTCTGCGCCTGCTGCCTGAGCTGATGCATCGCCACACCCAGTGCCACGCTGGCCAGGCTGATTTCGTACAGTTGCTGCATGGCGCGGTCATTCGCCGCCGGCAGCAAGCCAAGCATGCTGGTCAAGCGATCGACCATGCGGCTTTCGAAAGCGAATTGCTGCTCATCGGTGGCTGGTTTTTTAGTCAGCTCATACACCTGTTCACGCGCTTCGTTGTACAAGCGACGAAGGCGCCAGACCGGGCGGAACGGAAAAATCCACGCGTAGACGATCAGGGCGAGCATTGCCGCGCTGACATAGGCGCCGGCAAATTCGAACCATTGGATCGCCGTGTTCTGCCCGGTGCCGACATTCTGCGGGCCCAGCATGAGGAAACTCGACAACCCCAACCCCATGCCGATCCCCGCCGTCGCCGGGCTCGCCAGACCGACCGCGATCACATAAAGCAGCGGTGCCAGCAACAACGCCAGCCACTCAAAGTCACTGATCGCCGGCACCAGCATGAATTGATAAAGCGCCGATACCACCAGCGCCAATCCCAACCCACGGGCATAACTTTGCGCCGCCATCAACGGACGCGGAAACGTCGCCATGAGCGAACAGAGAATCCCCACCAGAATCATCCCGCCCCGTGCGCCGTCCCAGGCGGTTTCGATCCAGATCAACCCGGCAACCAGCAGCGCGGTAAAGGCGCGAATGGCGTTCATCGAAGCCAGAGTGAAATCCAGATGCAAGGGGCTGGCCTGGCCACGATAAAGGCAACTGGCCTCGCGCCCCTCCTGAATGGCATCGCTCAGTTCCAGGATCTGTTCCAGTTGCTGCAACAGACGCGCCTGCTCCCAGCGTAATGCCCACGCCAGTGAACGCAGGGTTGCGCTCATATCTTCGGTCAGTTGTTCGGCCTCATAAGCCAAGGCTTCGAACTGCTGTTGCAGCGTCACGAAGTGATGCCGTTGCTCGGCGGGGAGCGAGCGGCCCTGCTCCGCCAACTGGTCGAGAAGCGCCAGCTCATCGGCACGCAGGCGCTGGACGTCGGGCGGCAAATCGCCCTCCCAGCGCTCGGTCAGCAGTTCGCGTTGATGCCTCAGCGCGGTCAGGCGCGAAGTCAAAAGCATCAACTGATTACCCAGTAACAGCACCAGGTTATTGGCGCTGCGCAACCGTGGCGCATCGAAATACAGGTGACGGCGCAGCCCTTCGAGGGCACTGATTTCACCAAGCAATTGCATTTGCCGACGTTGAAAGTCGGCTTCGCTCTCTTGTGTGCGGATGACCGCAGCGGAATGGCTGGCGACCAGTTTGATCACCTGATCGACCTTGGCGAAATAGCCTTTGGCGACGGCTTCCGGACGCGCCGTGAGCAGGCTGACCACGCAGACACAGGCCACGGCCAGCAACGTTTCGGTGACGCGGGTGACAGCCAGCAGAAAAGTGCCGTCCTGATCGGGAATGGCCAGTAGTGCCACCACCACGGCGGTGTAACCACTGAGCACAAACGCCTGGGAACTGGTGTAGCGCAACAACGTGCCGCCCGCCGTACAGAGCGCCAGCCACAGGGCCAGCGTCGTGATGAACGGCAGCGGCGCCTGCGGAAAGATGGCCATGATCAAGACCGCTACCGCTGCACCGAGCGTGGTGCCGATCACCTGGCCAAAACTGCGTGCCAACGCCATGCCGGCCAGCGGCTGACTGACAATGACCACGGCCATGATCGACCACTTCGGCTGATCGAGATCGAACAGGAACGCCAGATACAGGGTCAGCAACCCGGCCGCGATGGTGCGCAGGGCAAACAGCAGGACGGCCTGACCGGGATGTATCACCACCTTGAAATAATTCAACAGGGCTTGCATGGGCACACTCGTTTAAGCGACTCCTGCAAGCGTAGACACTGCTGCGAAAGCCTGACGGGTTACGCAGTCGACAGGACTTGTAGGGCGATTCGCATGCTCAGGGTTTGACTCACGGTCCGAGCTGACCGAAGCTTGCCGCTCTGCTCAAGTACACCTGTTTTCGGAAACCTGCATGCCTCAGTCTCGCCGCTATCTGCTTATCAGCCTTGGTCTTGTGCTTATTGTCGTCGTGGCATGGCTGTCTCTGCGCAGTACCACACCGGTCATTCCCGACGCGATAAAGCATGGCTACAGCGAAGCGCTGGGCGCCGCGCGGACCGGGCAGCCCGGTGCCGCGCGGCAGTTGTATCAACAGCTGGGGCGTCCGGACCTGTCGGTCAAGCGCCGCGTCTGGCTTCACGGCGAGCTGCCGAATTACCCAAGTCCGCTGGCGTTGAAACTCGCCGACGCCGACCTGCAGAACGAAGCGCCCGAAGTGCGGCTGGCAGCGATCAAAAGTGTGGTGGGGCTGGTGCCGGGCGGACAACGCAGCCTGCTGTTGGGGCCGATGCTCGAAGATGAGGATCAGACCGTTCGTTTTGCGGCAATCAACGCCCTGCTCGGCTTGAGCCCGGACGAGCTGGGGCTGTATTTCGGACCGCTGCAACAAGCGATCGATGGCTGGGAGCAAGCACTTAAGGACCAACCGGAAAGCGCCGCGACTTACGCCCAACTGGCGCGTCTTTATATCCACAACGCCGAGTTGAAACAGGCGCAGCAGGCACTGGACAACACCCTGCGCCTGGAACCGGGCAACTTGCAGGCGCTGGTGATGCAGATCGATGTGCTCGACCGCCAGGGCCAGAATGATGCGGCCCGGCAGTTGCTCGCCCAACAGCTTAAAGCCCAACCTGACTCGGCGTATCTGCAACATGCCCTCGGCCTGTGGCTGTTGCACCACGGCCAGCGTGAGTACGCCCTGCTCGGCTTGTCCAAAGCGGTCGAACTGGAACCTGACAACAAGGATTACCGCTACGACCTCGCCACCACTCTGCACAGTGCAGAGGAACTCGAGGCGGCGCAGAAGCAACTGCAGGAAATCGTCCAGCGCCACCCGGCCGATCGCAAGGCGCGGGTGTTGCTGATCAACTATTGGAAAGAAAGCGGTCAGTTGCAGAACGTGCAGATTCTGCTGGCTCAGCTGGAGCAGTTGAATCCGGATGATCCGGCGTTGCAGCAGGGTCTCTGAATCGGATAGATGTGACCTGTGGCGAGGGGATTTATCCCCGATGGGGCGCGAAGCGGCCCTCCTCAGCCCAGAGCCTGTTACGCAGGCCATCAGGCATAAATCCCCTCGCCAGCAAGAAAAAGTGGAACTGCCATCACTGCAACGGGTCAAGTAAATCAGGTCGCCCCCAATTCAGTCGGCGGCCTCGCTTCCCCTAGTCATGAGAGGGCATTTTTTGTCTACATCTAACGAGTTGATCAGTGCGAAAGCCGCTACCGGCATTGTGGGTCTGGATGACATCCTGGCCGGTGGCTTGTCTCGCGGTCATGTTTTCTTGCTGGAGGGCGAACCCGGAACCGGCAAAACCACGGCCGCTTTGCATTTTCTTCTGGCCGGCGCGAAGGCCGGCGAGCGCTCGTTGTACATCACGCTATCGGAAACCGAGCGTGAACTGCGCCAAGGCGCGCTGTCCCATGGCTGGGAGCTTGACGACAACATCAAGATCTTCGAACTGACGCCGCCGGAGAGCCTGCTCAATGCCGAGCATCAGCAGAGCCTGCTGTACTCCTCCGACCTCGAACTGGGCGAAGCCACCAAGCAGATATTCGAAGCGGTCGAACGCTTCAAGCCAACCCGGGTGGTGCTCGACAGCCTGTCGGAGATCCGCCTGCTCGCGCAAAGCTCCTTGCGTTATCGTCGGCAGATCCTCGCCATCAAGCATTACTTCGTGCGCTATAACGCCACGGTTCTGCTGCTCGATGACCTGACCACCGAATCCCTCGATAAAACCGTGCACAGTGTTGCCCACGGGGTGATTCGGCTTGAAGAACTCACACCCAACTACGGCGCCGAGCGTCGACGCGTGCGGGTGGTCAAGTACCGTGGGCAAAAGTACCGCGGCGGTTATCACGACTTCACCATCATGGGCGATGGTGTCCATGTCTTTCCACGGCTGGTGGCCGCGGAACATCGCGGCGATTACCCGCGTTTGCAATTGACTAGCGGCATCAAGGAGTTGGACTCGCTGCTGGGCGGTGGGATCGAAACCGGCTCCAGCACGCTGATTCTCGGCCCTGCCGGTACCGGTAAATCGCTGATCTCGATGATCTTCGCCGCCGCCGCAGTGGCACGCGGCGAAAAAGCCGCCCTGTTCATCTTCGACGAAGAACTGGAACTGCTCTTCGAACGGATGAGAAACATCGGCATCGACCTCAAGGCCCTGCGCGCCACCGGCAATCTGCTGATCGAGCAAGTGGACGCCGCCGAGCTTTCACCGGGCGAGTTTTCCCACCGAGTGCGCCGCTGCGTCGATGACGGCGAGATCAAAACTGTGGTCATCGACAGCATCAATGGCTATCAGGCCGCGATGCCGGAAGAAAACGCCCTCGTGCTGCACATGCACGAACTGTTGCTGTACCTGAACCGCAAAGGCGCGGCCACCTTCATGACGGTGGCCCAACACGGTCTGGTCGGCGACATGCAAGCGCCGGTCGATATCACTTACTTGGCTGATACGGTGATTCTGTTGCGTTACTTCGAAGCCATCGGCAAGGTCCGCCGCGCCATTTCCATCATCAAGAAACGCACCGGCAGCCACGAATCGACCATTCGCGAATACCGTATCTCGAAGCAAGGCATGACCATCGGCGAGCCGCTGGAAGCCTTTCAGGGTGTGCTTCGTGGCGTACCGACCTATCTCGGCGCGAGCAAACCGCTGTTGCAGGAAGGGAGCTCGTGACCGTTTCTGTACCGCTGGCCGAGCGCGCGCTGATTCTGGCGCCGATGGGTCGCGACAGCCAGATTGCGCTGATGATTCTCAACGAGGCGGGTTACGGCGGCCTGATTACCCCGGACCTTGCCACGCTGTGTGCGCAGCTGGAGCCCGGCGCCGGGCTGTTGCTGATCGCCGCCGAAGCGTTGCGCGGCCCAGAGCTGGAGGCGTTGTTCCTGCACCTGGAACAACAGCCGGCGTGGTCGGACCTGCCGATTGTTGTGCTCACTCATCATGGCGGACAGGAACAAGGGCCGTCCTCGCGCCTCAGCGATCTGTTGGGCAATGTCACGTTTCTTGAGCGCCCGTTTCATCCGGCGACCCTGATCAGTCTGGTGTCCGCTGCCCTGCGCGGTCGACGACGACAGTACGAAGCCCGCGATCGCCTGATCGACCTGAGCGAAAGCGAACGACGCCTGCAATCAACGCTGGAAACCCTCGAGCAGCAGGTCGAAGAGCGCACCGCGCAGCTACGGCACAACGAAGAAGCGTTGCGTCAGTCGCAGAAAATGGAAGCGGTCGGCCAGCTCACCGGCGGCATCGCCCACGACTTCAACAACATGCTCACCGGCATCATCGGCAGCCTTGAACTGCTGCGCCGGCGTCTGGCCCGAGGACGCACTGAAGACCTCGACAGCCTGATCGATCTGGGCGTGACCTCGGCTAACCGCGCCGCCGGCCTGACTCATCGTCTGCTGGCGTTTTCCCGGCGGCAGTCGCTCGATTCCAAAGCCGTGCAGATGAATACCCTGGTGCTGTCGATGGGCGAGCTGTTGCAGCGCAGCCTCAACGAAAGCATTCAACTGGACATGCGTCTGGACGAAAAACTCTGGGTCGCCGAGGCGGATCCCAACCAACTGGAAAGCGCCCTGCTCAACCTGGTGATCAACGCCCGAGACGCCATGCCCGAGGGCGGCCGATTGGTGGTGGAGACCAGTAATCAGGTGTTAGACCGTGACTTCACCGAGGCCTACCCCAACCTCGAGCCCGGTGATTATGTGATGTTGAGTGTCACCGACAACGGCAGCGGCATGCCGCAAAGTGTGATCAGCCGAGCGTTCGATCCGTTTTTCACCACCAAACCAATCGGCCAGGGCACCGGGCTGGGCCTGTCGATGATCTACGGCTTCAGTAAACAGTCGCGCGGCCACGTGTCGATTGACAGCGAGATCGATCAAGGCACGACGGTCAAACTCTATCTGCCGCGTTTCCGTGGCGAAGAACTGGAGCAACCGACCAGCAATTGCGAGCAAGCCCCGCAAGCCATCCATGGCGAAACCGTACTGATCGTCGAAGACGATCCGGCCGTGCGCTTGCTGGTCAGTTCGGTGCTGAGTGAATTGGGTTATGCGTTTGTCGAGGCCGGAGATGCCGATGGCGCCGTGCCGATTCTCAACTCGGCGCAGCGCATTGATCTGCTGATCAGCGACGTCGGCTTGCCGGGCATGAACGGTCGGCAACTCGCGGAGATCGGTCGGCAATACCGGCCGGGCTTGAAGGTGTTGTTCATCACAGGGTATGCCGAACATGCGGCGGTGCGTGGCGGCTTCCTCGACTCGGGGATGCAGATGATCACCAAACCGTTCACCTTTGATCTGCTCACCGCCAAGGTGCGGGAGATGATCCGCGGCTGACCCCGCAAAAAACCTGTAGGAGCTGTGGGGGGGGGGGGGGGTTTTTTTTTTTTTTAAAAAAAAAAAAAAAAAAACCCCCCCCCCCCCCCCACAGCTCCTACAGGGAGATATTGAGGTCAGGCGCTGTAAATCAGGCCAACAGTTCTTGAATCTTTTCCTGCAACACGTCCAGGTCAAACGGCTTTTCCAGAATCGGCGCCTTGCGCGTGATCGGGCTGCCGGTTTCGCGGATTTCCTGCGGGTAACCGCTGATGAATATCACCTTGAGATCCGGTCGCAGCTTCACGGCAGGTTCGGCGATCTGTACGCCAGAGATGCCGCCGGGCAAACGGAAGTCGGTGATCAACATGTCCAGATGTGGCTTGCTCGCGAGAATTTCGAATGCCTGCTCGCCGTTTTCGGCCTGCAGCACACGATAGCCCTGGCCTGACAGATAGTCCGTCAGGATCATCAAGATAACCGGTTCGTCCTCGACGACGAGTACTACATCTTGTGCATCTACGCTCATGGGAAGCCTTTGTTCGGTCAATAGCTGCTGATACGACCGTGCGGTCACTCAGAGGTTGCGTCGGATTTGCCGTTTTCCTCGATCGGCAGACAAACGCGAAACAGGGCGCCCTCGTTGATTTGACTCTCGACGACGATGGAACCGCCATGGGCGGCGACGATCTGCTCGGAAATGAACAGACCCAACCCGAGCCCGGCGACTACCGTCTTGGCGGAAACCCGTTCGAATTGTTGAAAAATACGTTTCTGGTTCTCTTCGCTGATGCCGATGCCATGATCCTGAACCTCGACCCGCGCCTGATTGCCCTGACGGTAGACGCGGACTTGAATCGGGCTTCTGCCGCCGTAACGCAGGGCGTTGGTCAGCAGGTTGGAGATCACCTGTTCGATGCGGAATTCATCCCAGCAACCCTCCACCGGACTCTCGGCTTCGAACGTGACGGTGGTTTCCGCCACTTCGATCTGCTGCGCGAAGTTTTGCAGCAGGTTACTGACCAACTGCACCAGATCAAAACGGTTCGGCCGGATCGACAGCTTGCCGGTGCGAATCCGCGAGACGTCGAGCATGTCTTCGATCAGGCGGATCAGGCTTTTGATCTGGCGCTCGTCGCGATCAACCATGGCGTGCATCTTGTCCAGGGTAAACGCAGCGGCGTTATCTCGCGCCAAGTGCATCTTGCGCAATTGCGTTTCGAGTATCAGGCCATTGAGCGGCGTGCGCACTTCGTGGGCGACGATTGACATGAAGTCATCGCGCATCCGCACTGCTTGCTCGAGTTCCGACTGCGTCCTCTGCAACTGCTGCAGCAGCGCTTCCTGCTCGCGGCGGGCCTGCTCAAGCGCTTCGACCTGTTGCTTCATGGCCTTGCTCTGGCGATACAGATCAACGAAGACGTTGACCTTGCTCTTGACCGCATGGATATCCAGCGGTTTGTGCAGAAAGTCCACCGCCCCGCTCTCGTAGCCCTTGAACGCGTAGTTCAGTTCACGGCCGGCAGCGCTGACAAAAATGATCGGGATGTTCTTGGTTTTTTCGGTACCGCGCATCAACTCCGCCAGTTCGAAGCCGTTCATGCCGGGCATCTGCACGTCAAGAATGGCCATGGCGAATTCGTGTTGCAGCAGCAGCGACAGTGCTTCGTCCGCCGACAGCGCCTTGTAGACGGTGCGGTCTTCGCGTTTGATCAGCGCTTCGAGAGCCAGCAGGTTCTCGGGCAGATCGTCGACGATCAGCAGTTTTGCCTGGATATTACTCAGCATGCGATTCGTTCCAGCTCGACAAGCAGACGGCCGATGCCGTGAATGGGTAAGACATGATCCGGCTGCTGGATTTTCAGCGCAGCCAGAGGCATGGTGGCGACCTGGGCGTCGTCGGGATCCTGCACGATGGTCAGCCCGCCGTGGCGTTTGACCTTGGCCAGCCCGCGCGCGCCATCGTGATTGGCGCCGGTCAGTAACACAGCGGCCAACCCGGGGCCGTAGACGTCGGCGGCGGACTCAAAAAGATAGTCAATCGATGGCCGGGAATGATGGACGCGCTCCTCAAGGCTCAAGGACAGGCTGCGATCCTGTTCCACCGACAAGTGATAACCGGGTGTGGCGAAATACACCGTGCCCGCTTCGATATCCTGCTTGTCCGTTGCCTCTGCCACCGGCAGCAGCAGACGCCGGGAGAACACCTCGGCCAGATGACTGCGGCGCTCTTCCGGCAGGTGCAGGACGATGATGATCGGCAGCGCGAATCCACGTCGTAATGGCCCAAGCATGTTCATCAATGCCTCGACGCCACCGGCGGAAGCACCGACCACAATAGCCTCGATTCGAGGCAGATCCGCTGTATCGTTCATGATTTGCGGTAGATCCGTTCCTGTTTCACCAGCGCTTCGAACTGGTTGGCATAACTGGAAAAATCCAGCGTCTCTTTGCTGCCAAGCACTAGAAAACCACGATGACACAGCGACTCGTGAAACAGCCCGAACGCTCGATCCTGCAGTTTCTTGTTGAAATAGATCAGCACGTTGCGACAGGAAATCAACTGGGTTTCAGAGAACACACTGTCGGTGGCCAGACTGTGATCGGCGAACGTCACGTTCTCGCACAGGCTCTTGTCGAAAATCGCGTAACCATAAGCGGCCGTGTAGTAGTCGGCAAATGAACGCTGACCACCGGCCTGCTGGTAGTTGGCGGTGTAGGCACGGACGTTTTCCATCGAGAAAATCCCCTGCTTGGCCTTGTCCAGCGAGCGCGGGTTGATGTCAGTGGCGTAAATAATCGTGCGATCGAGCAGGCCCTCTTCGCGCAGCAGAATCGCCATCGAATAGACCTCCTCGCCCGTGCTGCACCCGGCGATCCAGATCTTGATCGACGGATAGGTTCTGAGCAGCGGCACCACTTCCCTGCGAATGGCAAGAAAGTGCGACGGATCGCGAAACATCTCACTGACCGGGATCGTCAGCAATTGCAGCAGCTGCATGAACGCGGTCGGGTCATGCAGGACTTTTTCCTGCAAGGCCGAAATGGTCGCGCACTCGAACTGGTTCAACGCGTGTAGCACCCGACGCTTGATCGAAGCGCCAGAGTAATCGCGGAAGTCGTAGCTGTACTTGAGGTAAATGGCCTCGATCAACAGCCGCAATTCGATCTCGCTGTTCCGTTCCACTGAATCACTGCACTCCACTAAATACGTTCCATCTTCGGTAACCACACGCGAATCAGCGAGAACAGGCGATCCAGATCGATGGGCTTGGCCAGGTAATCGTTGGCGCCCGCTTGCAGGCAGCGCTCCTGATCGTCCTTCATGGCTTTGGCCGTAACCGCAATGATCGGCAGTTTGCGCCAGCGCGGATCCTTGCGGATTTCAATGGTGGCTTCGAAACCATCCATTTCCGGCATCATCACGTCCATCAGCACCAGGTCGATGTCCTCGACTTCATTCAATTTATCAATCGCCTCACGGCCGTTACGACCGATCACCACGACTGCGCCTTTGGTTTCCAGCGCGCTGGTCAGGGCGAAGATGTTGCGCACATCGTCGTCCACCAGCAGAACTTTGCGCCCCTCAAAGACCTTGTCGCGACTGCGCGCGGTCTTGAGCATCTTCTGCCGCTCATGGGACAACTGCGATTCGACTTTGTGCAAAAAGAGTGTCACTTCATCAAGCAGGCGTTCCGGCGAGCGCGCACCCTTGATGATGATCGAGCGCGAATACTTGCGCAGATCGGCCTCTTCATCGCGGGTCAGGTTACGACCGGTGTAAACGATCACCGGCGGGAATGAGCAGATGTCTTCAGTGGACATGCGCTTGAGCAATTCGTTGCCGAGCATGTCCGGCAACTTCAGGTCGATGACCATGCAATCGAAAATCGTCGTGCGCAGCAGATCGAGCGCGTCTTGCGCCAGGCCCACGGCGGTGATTTCGATGTCTTCATCGCCGATCAGCCGTGCGATGCTTTCGCGCTGCAAATCGTCGTCTTCCACCAGCAGCACGCGTTTGACCTTCTGGGTCAGCTTCGCTTCGAGACGGGCAAACACGTCCTTGAGCTCTTCGCGGGTGGTCGGTTTGACCGCATAGCCGATGGCGCCCATGTGCATCGCCGCTTCGACCCGATCCTCGACCGAAATCACGTGCACCGGGATGTGCCGGGTTTCGGCGTGTTCTTTCAGGCGTTGCAGCACAGTCAGGCCGGAGTGGTCCGGCAGGCGCATGTCGAGCAGGATTGCGTCCGGCACGAACTCGCGCGCCAGGTCATACCCCTCGTCCGCACCGTGCGCAACCAGGCACTGATAGCCGAGTTCATGCGCCAGATCGTAGAGGATGTGCGCAAAGTTCGGCTCGTCTTCCACCACCAGAATGCAGCGGGTGGCAAACGGCGCCTTGTCACGGTCATCGGCAAAGCGCGGGATGTGCACCGGCGCCAGAGGTGAAACCGAAATCGCCGGCGCAGCGGCCGCCGTCACGATCTGCGCCGGCGGGGTGAAGGTCAGCGGTGCCGTCGACACTTCAGATGTTTCGCTGTACTGCTGCGGCAATACCAGCGTGAACACACTGCCCTGCCCCGGTGCGCTGCTGACACTGATCGAACCGCCCAGCAACGTCGCCAAATCCCGCGAGATCGACAGGCCCAGGCCAGTGCCGCCGTATTTGCGGTTGGTGGTGCCGTCGGCCTGACGGAAGGCTTCGAAAATGCTTTCCTGCTGATCCGCGGCAATGCCAATACCCGAATCGCGCACGATAAAGGCAATGCGCTGGTTCGGCTGGCCGCTGATGGTCAGGCTGACTGTACCCTGCTCGGTGAACTTCACGGCGTTGGACAACAGATTCTTGATCACCTGTTCAAGACGCTGGCGGTCGGTAAACAGGGTGACCGGTGCGTCCGGGAGCAGATCGACGCTGAAGGTCAGGCGCTTGTCGGCCGCCAGCGGTTCGAACACGCTGCGCAGACCATCGGCCAGACGCGCGACGCTGGTGTTTTCCGGGATCACCTCAAGCTTGCCGGCCTCAACCTTGGAAATGTCGAGGATGTCATTGATCAGGTTCAGCAGATCGTTGCCGGCGGAGTAGATCGACTCGGCGAACTTGACCTGCTCGGCGCTGAGGTTGTCTTGCGGGTTTTCCGCGAGCAACTTGGCCAGAATCAACGAACTGTTCAACGGCGTGCGCAGTTCGTGGGACATGTTGGCGAGGAATTCGGACTTGTACTTGCTCGAACGCTGCAGCTCTTCGGCGCGTTCTTCAAGTTGCACCTGGGCCTGATTCAGCTCGGTGTTCTTCTGGTCCATTGCATCGCGCTGCTCGGCCAGAGTCTGCGCCTGTTCGGCGAGTTGCTCGTTGGTCTGTTCCAGTTCGACTTGCTGGGTTTCCAGATGCGCCTGGGATTCCTTGAGGATCCGCGACTGCTCTTCGAGCTCTTCGTTGGCGGTTTTCAGCTCTTCCTGCTGCACCTGCAACTCTTCGTTGAGCTGCTGGGTTTCAGCGAGGACTTCCTGCAAACGCTGACGGTAACGTGCGGCTTCGATGGACGTGCCGACGTTGCTGGCAATCAGTTCCAGCAACTCGACGTCGCGGTCGTTGAGCGGACGCAAGAAGCCCAGTTCGATCACGCCGTTGACCCGGTCGTCATCGGTAGTCGGCACCACCATCACGCTGCGCGGCAGGCCTTCGCCCAGACCGGAGCTGACTTTGAAGTAATCGCCTGGCACCGAATCCAGTCGAGTCAGCCGCGCCTGTTGCGCCACCTGACCGACGATGCCCTCGCCGCTGTAAATCAATTGATCCTGTTCTTCCTGCTCACGCGAGAAGCCATAGGTGGCCACGCGCTTGAGGCCGCCGTGCTCTTCACGGACATACAGCGCCGCCACGGCCGTGCCGAGGTACTGCGCGCAGAACTGCAGAATGTTGCGCCCCAACAGATTGAGCGTCAGTTGCCCCAGCACCTGCTCGGCCAGTTCGGTCTGACCATTACGCAACCACGCCTGACGCTCCAGACGCTCGGCACTGGCCTGCTGCGCCGCCAGTGTTGCGCCGTAGCTGTCAGACAGATTGACCAGATCGCGCCGGCCGATATACGCCAGCAGCCCACTGATACCGGCCACGAACAACAGATAAAGGGTGATGCTCCAGATCGTGGTGCGGCGCACTTCTTCGTTGCGCGTGGTGCGCAACTGCTGCTCCATGTCGATCACGTCTTCGAACTGTTTGCGGATCTCGTCGGTCAGGCGCTTGCCACGCCCGGCCTTGACCGCCGCTTTATAGTCGCCACTAGAACGCTGCAGATCGATCATCGACTGCGCATAGTTCGCCCATTCGGTTTGCAGGGCTTGCAAACGACGCAGACGATCGGTCTGCACCGGGTTGTCGGCGGTCAGTTCGAGCAAGGTATTGAGCGCCACATTAATGCGCGGCTTGGCCGTTTCGTACGGATCGAGGAAGTGCTCGTCGCCGCTGAGCAGAAAACCGCGCATGCCGGTTTCCAGGTCCACGGTGAGTTTCACCGCTTCGTTGGCGTTATTGATCACCCGGTCGGTGTGTTCAACCCACTGGATGACCGACAGCAGATAAGTGATCAGCGAGACGAAGAAGACGGCACTGAGCACACCAACGCCCAGCGGCAGGCTGATGTTGCGACTCAGGATTTTACGAAACCGTTGCTCATCAACCGAAGACGGAGAGGACATGGGGCAGCCTTGTCGAACTGTTGAAAACCCGAGAGTTTGCCCCAAAACAGCCGCGCGGATCCATTTTTCTCACAACTTTGGACGCAAATTCCTACATTTGCCTGCGCCTTTGGACCCGCCAACAGTTATCCTTGCGCGCCCATTTGCAGCTAATCTTTTTTGTGTCCTGCCGGGAACTTGTGGCTATGCGCCACTTACTCATGCAGGAGCCCGGCATTTTTGATCGACCGGCGCCCCAAAATTCCATCCTTGAGAGCTTTTATTATGTCCGCCACCGCTTCCACCATCCTTGTCGTAGAAGACGATGACATCGTGCGCATGCTGATCGTCGATGTGCTGGAGGAATTGGAATTTACAGTGCTGGAGGCGGATGGCAGTGAGCAGGCGCTGGAAATTCTCGAAGATCCGGAGAAGCACATTGATCTGATGATGACCGATGTCGGCTTGCCGGGGATGGATGGCCGTGAACTGGCTAACGAAGCACGCAAGCTGCGCCCTGCTCTGCCGATTCTGTTTGCCAGCGGTTATGCGGAAAGTCTTGATGTGCCAGAAGGCATGCACATTATCGGCAAACCCTTTTCGATTGACCAATTGAGGGACAAGGTCCAAAGCATTCTGGACTGAAAAACGACGCTGCCGGTTTGGTTCCTGAACGCCTTTGAAGCCTCTCTGTTGCGTTTATCCGAGGTACCAGAATGAACGCCCCTTCTGGTTGCTCAAGTCTTTACCATTCATGCAATCGAGCTTGGCTTTTTGCCGCTCTCTGAAGTCGATAATGTCATCGACTGACCCTTTCGCTGGCTCTGATTGGGCCGGCGTTTGGCCAGAATCCTGAGCAGCCGCGCTATGCTCCGGGGCACTTACCGATTCGTTACCGAAATCGAGGCTGGAGAATAATTCACCACTGTCCAGTGGCTGGCGGGTAAACCCCTTCTCGAAGATGATCAACGGATCACGCCTGTCTCCCCGAAAGACAAATCCCTGATAAACGAAGCCTTTTTCCGGGCCTGACAATCACACTGCGTGGCTATTCGTGGCGGGAGATCGGCGTCGCTTGCCACACACTTGCCGCTTGCATCGTGACCGGCGGGAAACTCAAATTCAGCACTGTTTTCACCGAGAAAGAAAAAAGAATGCCTCGGTCTAAACTGCTTCGCCCGATAAAGACAGCGTTATCGACATTTAAGTCAGGGTAACTGTGCAAGTTCAACAAACGGGGCGAAATTCGGTTTTTTGTAATTCAATATTCCTAAAACCCCCTGCACATGAGTAAAAATGAAAGTCGCATGATTGCATTCCAGGCCGGAGGCAAACTATCAAACTCGCAACCAACAACAATGACTTAGTTGTTAGCATCTGCTGCCTGCGCACATAGCACCAAACATCTAAGCCACCTCCTGCAACAACAAACAAACCGTAAAGAATTCGGTCTTCCAACGCACTTACTCAGTCTCTACTCTGAGGTTGCTCGCTATTACACGTTAATGCTGATCAGCATCTCGTACTAACGGCCAGAAGTAAGCAATTCCACCCACTCAATGCAGGACGCACAATTAATGAAACCCACCTTTGCTACTGACACTGCTTCCAACACCGACATAGCTGACCAGTACGAAAAAAATCTGGTCATTCAGTCACTCAACAAATTAATTAAAGATCGCACCAGCACCGTTGCTGTTGCCGATGTAGTTGTCAGTGGAATATCCGATACGCCCCTGTTAGAACTGAAAGACCGGTTTATCCCGCGAGTGACAGGCAGTGCTTTCGATGAAGTATGTGATCCTGCACGCACTGCCCTGCAAAAAATGGTCGCAAGCCCAGCGTTCGCCAGGCTCCTCAAACAACAGGCCCTTCCCGCCGACGTGCAGATTTGCGTCGATGAAAAAGCGTGCCTGTTCGCGCTCGTCGCGACTACTCAGATTCAGTTGTTCATAGAGTTTGAACCCACGTTGGCCGAGGAACTGGCCATGCTGGGCGAGTTCGCCGGCATTACCGGTGGCCATATTTATTCGGGCGATCACTTCAGCGTGGAACAATGGTTGCGCTTTGAAGATTTCATACTTCCGACCACCGTCGCCGACATCCACAATCTGATCGCTTATCTGTCCTTCAAGCTTCCGGAAAGTCCCGCACTGGGTGACTTTCAGGAATTGCTGGACGCCCACGAAGACTCTCCGTTTCATCTGTCAGACAGTGCGCGACAGATCATCAAGGATGTAACTCTGGACATAACCCAGGGTCAAACCAGTCTTCTGCAAAAACTTGCCTTTCTTAATTTCAATCTGATTCCAGCGTCTGAAAAACGCGAACACTCGGAAAAATTTTTAACAAGTTGCCTGAGAAGTAAAACCGCCAAAGCGCTGGGCCGAGCCATTCATGAACGGCTTGAATGGCATCTTGATCTCGATGATGCACAGCTGGGCGACGAGCAGCTCATGCACATGGCAGCCGTCGCGCTGGCGCTCGATCTGGGCGCCAGCGATCAACCGGTGATCGCCGGTTATGACGTATACCGGCCAGCCAATGCGCCGCTGAACGCGGCGCAGGTTCGGGAGGAACTGGAAGCGCATCTGGTTACCCACGCACTGATCGAAGAAAACGTCGCGCCGCTGGCTGCCCATCTGTTGCTGGCGAAAGTGGCGCCGGAGTTCCTGGTGCAGGGCGCGCCCCTGGACTTGACGCTGGATAAACCGGGTTGGGTCCTGATCGCACAAACGGTAGCGATGCTCGAACACGTCGCGCCAGGCACATCACGCGTGATGAATTATGCGCAGATCAAGGCATTCTCCGACCTGGCGCCGGTGACGTGCGAACAGAATGAATTGCAGGAAATCACTGGCGTCATCCCCGTCATCAACTGGGCTGTGCTCAACGGCGTCATTGCCTATCAGGTTGGCAGGGACTATGGCAGCGCTTCGCTGACCAAAGCGTCGTCTTATTTCAACCGTTATATGGATGCATTACGCCAATCCGAAACAGGCCTGCTGGCCGCGCCGCCTGACCGACGCAAACTCGGACTCCAGTCACTGAAAAAGGTGATGCCAGAGGGCGATTACCTGGAGCACAAGTCGCTGCAGTTCACCTTCAACGGCTCGCGCACGGAAACCAATTTTCTGGATGCCTTGAGGTATTCATCCCCGACCGGTGTCCTCGCTGATTTATACAATCTCGCCGCCAATGCGGCCGATCTCAATGAATATTCGTTGTCCGAGCTTTTGCGCCTGCGTCTCTCTGTGCTCGATTTGTACCTTTCCGGCGACCTGGTTGAAGAAGGACGCCTCACCAGCAGATTCAAGCTCAAGAGTGGCTTCCAACCTCCAGCCAATGCGTTTGCCCGCCTGGCTGAGCTGGAGAATGCCGACACGTTGTACGATCAAGCCTTCGACACGTATTACACGGGTGTTCAGGAAGGTCTTGCAGCCGTGATCAAAATGGCCATCTGCTGCCTGCCGAAAGACGATCGGGACGCGCTGATGAATGGCTACATCTCGCTCTACACCGTTCGCACTTCAACGCTGCGAAAAATCACCGGCAACCTCCTCAATCTGGAAGCGGAGAAGGAGACACAATTGCAGCGTGATGCCGAGAAAGGCCGTTACGGGCTCCTTCTCTGTCGCCAATACAACGGCGCGACCCGCTGTTATGAAATGTTCACCATGCGTGGTTTGTGTCGTGAACGTCCGGATCTGGCGAACAAACTGCAAAGCAGTGAAGTCATCAATGGTTTTCCCACTAAAGCCTATGTTGGCTCCAGACATGACCTTCAGCTCAGAATCGAAGCACAGGACTGGCCGCTGGACTTCGCGGCATACAGAGACGGCAGCGAACCACGAAATGGCCAGTCGTCCAGCGTTGTGGTGGAAAAACTCTGGCATTTCCACACGAGCACCGAGAACCTGCATCCCGTTTCGCTGTTTTTCTCCCCTTCGCTGGAAAAGCTCACCAAGTCGATCATGTCCAGCCATCCGGTGGCAACTCGTGACGAACTTTATGCTGCCTTCAAGCCCCAGACAGATCTGGAAAACATGCGTATCCGTCGGGACCTGACACAAATCAATTTCGCCAATGTCGCCGTGCCGTTTTTCAAGTGTGTCAACGATATTCGATCGG
This sequence comes from Pseudomonas sp. NPDC087817, assembly GCF_044742875.1. Lineage (NCBI taxonomy): Bacteria > Pseudomonadati > Pseudomonadota > Gammaproteobacteria > Pseudomonadales > Pseudomonadaceae > Pseudomonas > Pseudomonas sp. NPDC087817. The sequence goes on along the minus strand of NZ_JBIUVJ010000001.1, from coordinate 98,185 downwards.
GCGAGGAGCACCGGGTACGCGAGGGCATTGGCGGTTGCATTGTCGATGGTCTGTCAGTCCTTGGGCTGGTAGTCGGCCTCAGCGTGGCCTCGGCAAAAGTCATCGCCGCAACGGCTTCGAACACATTGAGGGTTTTGGGGGTTGCCAAGGCAACCGTGCGTGCTGCATTGGCCTTCATAAACCCGATTGATGGCCTGCCGAAACTGGCGCGCAAGGGTTATCGGCTGGCCCATCGCAACTTGGTATTACTGGGGGAAAACAGTGCAAGCACGGTCGAATCGGTCGCTCGGCAGCTCAGAAAACTTACCGGTCATACGGACGCTCGAGATCTGGTCAAAGCCCTGCAACGCTCCGACCTCCAGCATGGCAGCTGGCGCGCGGCCGAGAATGCCGGGGATGTCGTAGACCTCGCAGTAATCAAACGCCACCAATCGATTCATGTCTTCCACAAGAGCGTGGGCGGAGCCTGGGGACCGGCGCTGAAGAACGTGCAACTGCTGCCATACCGGGTGCATAGACTTTTTGGAAAGCTCAAGCCCACCGCCTACACCCGGCACTATGTGGGGAAGGCGCTTGCCCCTGCCAAGAGCAGACTGGATACAGCGATCAAACTCTTGGAAAGCGCAGACGACAACACGCGTCTGGTCGTCAAATACATGCTGGGCGAAGGCTCAGACGATGCCATCAGGTACTTGTTAAAATCGCTACGCACAATGCGTAGCGAACTGGATGCCATTTCCGTTGCCAATATGTCTTTCCGGCACGTCGGCCCGAATGCATTGGCAGCGATTTCCACACATGACTACAAAAAATTGAAGGCCGCCAAAAAGAGCGGCCTCCTAGTCAGCGATTCCATGAAAAGGTTTATAAAAATCTACCCGAAACACCTCGATGCCTACTATAAAAAAGAAAAATATGCAGTCTCGAAAATCGCTGACGTTTTGATTCATGAAATGTCCCACGGCAGTAGCGGCACACTGGATCTGTTCTACGCAAAAGAAGGGGATAAACTAACGGATGTAGCCGTCCTGGTAGATCTCGCGAGAAAGCCGGACATGGTCCATCCAGCCCTCTCCCACCTTCACAGGACCTATGAGGCTACTGAACTGGCTCAGTTAAATAATTTTGATGCAGTCCGTCATAGTTTGGCGAAAATTATTCAGGACAATCCCGCCCTCTACAACGCCAACAGCATAGAAGTCGCCGTTTCGCTGCTGAATCAGAGAACAACAGATCCTGCGAAGTTTGCATCGAACATCACACTCGTACAAAAAACAGTGGACGAATATAACCCGAGTGCCTTCATCTCCAAGCTCGAGATCGATCTCTCCGTATAATGGATGCTTCTGCAGGCTGAGTCCGCCCACCTTCAACGGCCGCTGTGGTTTAATTGCGGCCGTTTTTTGTTCCCCCTCGCCTGCTGCAAAGGATTTCTGTTCATGTCTCAGCCAGTCACCACCAAAGTTCTGGTCATCGGATACGTTTGGCCCGAGCCCCAATCCTCGGCGGCCAGCGGGCATGTCATGCAGATCCTCGACACCTTCTTGCAGCAGGGTTGGGACATTACCTTCAGCAGCCCCGCCGGCCCGGGTGAGCACAAGGCTGACCTGAGCGCGCTGGGCATTCGCGAAGTGCCCATTGAACTCAACAACAGCAGTTTCGACGTATTCATCAGCGACCTGGCCCCGGATATCGTGCTGTTCGATCAGTTCATGATGGAGGAGCAGTTCGGCTGGCGTGTCGAGAAGTACTGCCCCGATGCCTTGCGGGTACTGGAAACCTCCGATCTGCAAAGCCTGCGTCACGCCCGCCATCAACGGCTCAAGGATCACCTGAAAGCCAGTCCCGATCAGGACGACTTCAGCGCTTTGTTCGCCCCGGCACTGCGCGAAGAGTTTGAACTGATGGCCGACACCGACCTGGCCAAACGGGAAATCGCCGCGCTGTACCGCTGTGACTTGAATCTGATGATCTCCGAGGTGGAAATCGAGCTGCTCGTCGAGCAATTCGGCTTGCCGCGCCAGTTGCTGCATTGGTGCCCGCTGATGATTGCCCCTCCCACCACTGCCACAAAAGCATTTGAGGAGCGGGCGCATTTCCTCAGCATCGGTAACTTCCGCCATGCGCCAAACTGGGACGCAGTGCTGTGGATGAAATCCGCGATCTGGCCGTTGATTCGCCAGCAACTTCCTCAGGCACAACTGCACATTTATGGCGCCTACACCCCGCCGAAAGCCACGGCGCTGCACAACGCGGCGCAAGGTTTTCATGTGATGAACTGGGCAGAAGATGCGTTGCAGGTCATGTCTGATGCGCGCATTTGCCTGGCACCGTTGCGATTCGGCGCGGGCATCAAAGGCAAGCTGGTTGACGCGATGCTGTGCGGTACGCCGAGTGTCACGACACCAATTGGCGCTGAGGGCATGCACGGCGATCTGCCCTGGCCCGGAGCTGTCACGCACACGGCGACGGAGTTCGCAAACCAAGCCGTTCAGCTTTATAAGGACAAGGCACGTTGGCAAGCGGCGCAAAAGGCAGGAGACCATTTGCTCGGGGAACGTTACCAACACATCGTCCATGGCCCGGCTCTTATTGAAAAACTGCGCTATTGCCAAGAGCATTTAACAGCACTTAGAAACAGTAACTTTACTGGCAGCATGCTGCGCCACCACATGCATAAAAGCACTCAGTACATGTCTCAATGGATTGAAGTTAAAAACCAAAAAACATAGGACTTCGCAACTCTCATCACATTTGGCATTAAAACAGGACTTGGCAAACAACCTGATTAGCATTTAAAACATTCTGCAGGCAGCGCACTAACACTTCCACGGTGCGCACTTTAACTAATGCAGGATGCATACATGACAACTCTTAATCAAGGCAACTACTCCAATCATAACTGGATGACGGCCACCCCCAAATTTGACGCACTGTCTCTCAACGAAATGACTCTGCCGGGAACTCATAACGCCGGCAGTGACTGGAAGGCCAGCTATCCTGTTTTCGGCCCACCTCGCCACTGGCTCGCCTGTCAGCATGATTCGTTTTATAGGCAATTGAGTCATGGATCCCGAGCTCTGGATATTCGTTTGATGAGTGAGCCTGCTGCAAAGGGACTAGGCAAATTTCGCATGCACCACAATAAATTCCCCAACTCTCGAACGCTGGGGCATCTGATTTCCGACATCAATCAGTTTCTCGATGAAAATCCTGACGAGTTTATTGTTGTAGATGTTCATAAAATGCTCGGCGCAACGTTTGACTTCCGCTATTTCAACGAAGTGGTTCAGCACTTGCTCGGGGACCGAATCATTCCACCGAATAACGCACGCCTCACATTGGGACAACTAAAAAAAATCAGCTCCACACAGAGAGTTTTGTTTGCCACCCAGAGTCACGGCGAGCTGTCACACAACGTTTTTTTTGGACAGATAGCTCACAAATGGATCGGTACTGGCACCGTTAGTGCCAATGAACTTAATAAATACATTTCTGAAGTAATGAAGAATCCGCCTGGCAAGTGGTCGCCCTGGTCTCTTTCGGCCGCCTGCTACGCTGCTCTCGGAGGCCCGGTGGATATTCACGACGAATTAAATGCCTGGTTCAATCCGAAAAACGGTGACTGGGCCATGAAATGCAACATTATCAATGTCGACTTCATCGAGGAGAGCGACATCGTTGCATACTGCCACGCGGCCAACCTGATCAAGGCAGCCAAAAAAACTTAATCAGCCAACCCCTGTGCGAACGCATCAGCCAAGGCATAGTGCTGAGTTGATACAGGCTGGCACAGCAAGCGCAGAAAGAGGCATGATCGGCAAGCGATAACAAAATAAAGCGCTCAGCCATGACTCGAACCGCACGCGTGACCGACCCTTCTTACGAATTGATGGATGACCACAACGGGTTGTCCATCATCTACCGCCAGCACGGTTTCCCCTGCCCGCTGGTGCGCTGGCATTTCCACAAGGAATACGAGCTGCACCTGATCGTCGCCAGTTCCGGCAAAGTGTTCATCGGTGACTACATCGGCAACTTCTACCCTGAAACCCTGTTTCTGACCGGTCCGAACCTGCCGCACAACTGGATCAGTCAGGTGGCCGAAGACGAAGTGGTGGAAAAACGCGACATGCTCGTCAATTTCACCGATGAACTGTTCGAGAGCGGTCACCAGATATTCGCCGAACTGAAAACGCTGGCGCCGTTGCTGGAACGGGCGCAGTACGGCATCGAATTCCGCTGCAAACAGACAATCCGCCAGGCCATGACGCTGATGCAGCGAATCGCCGACACCCGTGGCATCACCCGGCTCGGACACTTTTTCATCCTGATGGAGTTGCTTGCGGCCAGTGACGACTATCAGTTGCTGTCCGGTGCCACCACCCCGCAACTGGCCGATGAGCACAATATCGACCGCACCAACCGCGCCGTCGATTACATCTTCAGCCACTACGCCCGGGATATTTCGCTGGAGGAAGTTGCCGAACACCTGGGCATGACACCGACCTATTTCAGCCGCGTATTCAAACAGGCCACCGGGCGCAACTTCATCGAGTTCGTCAATCGCTTGCGCATCAGCAAATCCTGCGAGTTGCTGGCGGACGGCGATAAACCGGTGACCGATGTGTGCTTTGAGTCAGGCTTCAACAATATTTCCAACTTCAATCGGCGGTTTCAGCAGCTCAAGGGCATGACGCCTTCGCACTATCGGCGGCTCGCGGTGCAGCGCCTGACTGAACAGAACGTCTGAGATTCCGAACCCCTGTGGGAGCTGGCATGCCAGCGATGAGGCCAGCACAACCAACCTCTGCGTCGACTGATCCAACGCCATCGCTGGCAAGCCAGCTCCCACAGGTTCTGACCTTGCTTTGCGTCGAAAACCTGTACGTATCCGATACCCTCCGTTCGCTGCAACCCCCTACCCTGCGTTCGCCCGCAACAACACCAGTGCAAAAAAGTATCAACTGAAGTGCTACGGATGATTTGTCAGCCCGGCAATTGAAGGCTGTAATCAGTGCACATTCTTCCTGCATTCGGAAGACACAAAAACAATAACCGTCCTTCTGCCACCCGCCGGGTGCAGAAAAGGAGTGCACGATGCAACCCACTGCAAAAGCTCTGCTTGCCCTCACCTGCATGACCCTCAGCAGCGTCAGCCTTGGCGCCCAGACCCTGACCATCGCCACCGTCAACAACAGCGACATGATCCGCATGCAAAAACTCTCGAAAACCTTCGAGACCGAGCACCCGGACATCAAGCTCAATTGGGTGGTACTGGAAGAAAACGTCCTGCGCCAGCGTCTGACCACCGACATCGCCACGCAGGGCGGCCAGTTCGACGTGTTGACCATCGGCATGTACGAAGCAGCGCTGTGGGGTGCCAAAGGTTGGCTCGAACCGATGAAGGATCTGCCGGCCAGTTACGCCCTCGATGACGTGTTCCCGTCGGTGCGCGAAGGCCTTTCGGTCAAGGGCTCGCTGTATGCCCTGCCGTTCTACGCCGAAAGCTCGATCACTTATTACCGCACCGACCTGTTCAAGGACGCCGGCCTGACCATGCCGGAACGTCCGACCTGGGAAGAGATCGCCGGTTTCGCCGAAAAACTCACCAACAAAGACAAAGAGCAGTACGGCATCTGCCTGCGCGGCAAGGCTGGTTGGGGCGAGAACATGGCGCTGATCACCACCGTCGCCAACGCCTATGGCGCGCGTTGGTTCGATGAGAAATGGCAGCCGGAATTCAGCGGCCCCGAGTGGAAAAATGCACTGAATTTCTACGTCGACACCATGAAAAAATCCGGCCCGCCCGGTGCGTCCAGCAACGGTTTCAACGAAAACCTTGCGCTATTCAACAGCGGCAAGTGCGCGATCTGGGTCGACGCCAGCGTTGCCGGTTCGTTCGTCACCGACAAGACCCAGAGCAAGGTTGCCGATCACGTTGGTTTCACCTTCGCGCCGCATCAGGTTACTGACAAAGGTTCGGCGTGGCTTTATTCGTGGGCGCTGGCGATTCCGACCAGTTCCAAGGCCAAAGACGCGGCGAAAACGTTCAGCGCCTGGGCCACGTCCAGGGAATACGGCGAGCTGGTGGCCAAGACCGACGGCATCGCCAACGTACCGCCGGGCACTCGCGCCTCGACCTACAGCGACGCCTACATGAGCGCCGCGCCGTTTGCCAAGGTGACGCTGGAGTCGTTGAAAGCCGCCGATCCGAGCAAACCGACGCTCAAACCCGTGCCGTACATCGGCATTCAATTGGTGACTATTCCTGAGTTCCAGGGCGTCGGCACCCAGGTCGGCAAGCTGTTCTCGGCAGCGCTGATTGGCCAGACCACGGTGGATCAAGCCCTGACGGCCGCACAGCAAACCACTGAACGCGAGATGAAGCGCGCCGGTTATCCCAAGTAAACGCCACTAAACCTGTGGGAGCTGGCTTGCCAGCGATGAGGCCGGCACATTCAAAATTGATGTCGACTGTTCAATCGCCATCGCTGGCAAGCCAGCTCCCACAGGGTTCGCGTCGATGTCAGGAAGGGTTTCTCTCCTGAGCATGTATCTGCACCCAACTGGTTGTGATCACCATGAATACTTCAACTGCCAAAGCCCACATCGACCTGTCGCAACCTGCGCGCAAAATCCGCGTACGCAATCCCGGCTGGTTTCTGGTCAGCCCCTCGGTGGCCCTGTTGCTGCTGTGGATGATCGTGCCGCTGGGCATGACCATTTACTTCTCGATGATTCGTTACAACCTGCTCGACCCGGGCGTGAACGAATTCGTCGGGCTGGAGAACTTTACTTACTTTCTGACCGACTCGGGCTTTCTGCCCGGTGCCACCAACACCCTGCTGCTGGTTGGCAGCGTGTTGCTCATCAGCGTGGTGTTCGGCGTGCTGATCAGTGCGTTGCTTGAGGCCAGCGAGTTCCTCGGTCGCGGCATCGTGCGGGTCATGTTGATCTCGCCGTTTTTCATCATGCCCACGGTTGGCGCGCTGATCTGGAAGAACCTGATCTTCCACCCGGTGTCCGGGATCCTCGCCTACCTCTGGAAGCTGTTCGGCGCGCAACCGGTGGACTGGCTGGCGCACTACCCGCTGCTGTCGATCATCATCATTGTTTCGTGGCAATGGCTGCCCTTCGCGATCCTGATCCTGATGACCGCCATGCAGTCCCTCGACCAGGAACAAAAGGAAGCCGCCCGCCTCGACGGCGCCGGCCCGATAGCGATTTTCTGGCACCTGACCCTGCCGCATCTGGCCCGGCCAATCGCGGTGGTGGTGATGATTGAGACGATCTTCCTACTGTCGGTATTCGCCGAAATTTTCACCACCACCAACGGTGGGCCGGGCTACGCCTCGACCAACCTCGCCTACCTGATCTACAACCAGGCGCTGGTGCAGTTCGACGTCGGCATGGCCTCGGCGGGCGGCTTGATTGCCGTGGTCATCGCCAACATCGCCGCGATCATTCTGGTGCGGATGATCGGCAAAAACCTGACTGACAAAGCCTGAGGCCTGCCATGACTCTTCAACAATCCCGCCGGCTGCAAAGCCTGCTGCTCGGCACCCTGGCCTGGGCCATCGCGATCGTGATTTTCTTCCCGATCTTCTGGATGGTGATGACCAGTTTCAAAACTGAAATCGACGCCTTCGCCACGCCACCGCAGTTCATCTTCACGCCGACACTGGAGAACTATCTGCACATCAACGAGCGCAGCGACTACTTCAGTTTCGCCTGGAACTCGGTGGTGATTTCCTTCAGCGCCACCGCGCTGTGCCTGCTGATCGCGGTGCCGGCGGCCTACTCGATGGCGTTCTACGAAACCCAGCGCACCAAGGGCACGCTGTTGTGGATGCTCTCGACCAAGATGCTGCCGCCGGTGGGCGTGCTGATGCCGATCTACCTGCTGGCGAAGAGTTTCGGCCTGCTCGACACGCGCATCGCACTGATCGTGATCTACACGCTGATCAACCTGCCGATCGTGGTCTGGATGATTTACACCTACTTCAAGGACATCCCCAAAGACATCCTCGAAGCCGCACGCCTCGACGGCGCCACGTTGTGGCAGGAAATGGTTCGAGTGCTGCTGCCCATCGCCAAGGGCGGCCTCGCCTCGACGGTATTGCTGTCGCTGATCCTGTGCTGGAATGAGGCCTTCTGGTCGCTGAACCTGACCTCGTCGAAAGCCGCACCACTGACCGCGCTGATCGCCTCGTATTCAAGTCCCGAAGGGTTGTTCTGGGCCAAGTTGTCGGCGGTCTCGACCCTGGCGTGTGCGCCAATCCTGATCTTCGGCTGGATCAGCCAGAAACAACTGGTGCGCGGCCTGTCGTTTGGGGCTGTGAAATGAATATCCCGAACCCAACCCCGTCCCCTGTAGGAGTGAGCCTGCTCGCGATGAGGCCGTGTCAGTCGACATCATCGTTGAATGACACTCCGCTATCGCGAGCAGGCTCACTCCTACAAAAAAGCTCGCCTGGCTCATACAAATAACAACAATGCGGAGGCCCATCATCATGGCCAACCTGAAAATCAAGAATCTGCAAAAAGGCTTCGAAGGTTTTTCCATCATCAAGGGCATCGACCTGGAAGTGAACGACAAGGAATTCGTGGTCTTCGTCGGCCCCTCCGGCTGCGGCAAATCCACCTTGCTGCGGCTGATCGCCGGCCTCGAAGAAGTCAGCGGCGGCACCATCGAACTCGATGGTCGCGACATCACCGAAGTCAGCCCGGCCAAGCGCGATCTGGCGATGGTGTTCCAGACCTACGCGCTGTACCCGCACATGACCGTGAAGAAGAATATGTCGTTCGCCCTCGATCTGGCGGGCGTACCGAAAGCCGAGGTCGAGAAAAAAGTCCGCGAAGCGGCGCGGATTCTCGAACTCGGCCCGATGCTCGAACGCAAGCCGAAACAGCTTTCCGGTGGCCAGCGTCAGCGCGTGGCGATCGGCCGCGCCATTGTGCGCAACCCGAAGATATTTCTGTTCGACGAGCCGCTGTCCAACCTCGACGCCGCGTTGCGCGTGCAGATGCGTCTGGAACTGCTGCGCCTGCACAAGGACCTGCAAGCGACGATGATTTACGTGACCCACGACCAGGTCGAAGCGATGACCATGGCCGACAAAGTCGTGGTGCTCAATGGCGGCAAGATCGAGCAGGTCGGTTCACCACTGGACCTCTATCACAACCCCGCCAACCTGTTCGTTGCCGGGTTTCTGGGCACGCCGAAAATGGGCTTCCTCAAAGGCCAGATCGCCCGGATCGACGCTCAGGTCTGTGAAGTGTCACTGGATGCCGGCACGCGCATCACCCTGCCGTTCAACGCCGCCCACCTGAGCGTCGGCAGCGCCGTAACCCTGGGTATTCGCCCGGAACATCTGGAGCTGGCCCAACCGGGCGACTGCACCCTGCAAGTCACCGCCGATGTCAGCGAGCGGCTGGGCAGCGACACCTTCTGCCACGTCAAGACCAACGCCGGGGAAGCGCTGACCATGCGCGTGCGCGGTGATCTGGCGAGCCGTTATGGCGAACAACTGAACCTGTATCTGGACGCCGCCCACTGCCATTTATTCGATGCCGAAGGCGTGGCGCTGACCCGTCCGCTACGCGCTGCCGCCTGATTTTTCGAGACTTGCCCAATGAAACTCAACAGACAAAACCTCAACCGCCTCGCCGGCGAAGTGCAACTGCCGGCCTACAGCCTCAGTGATACCCGTCAGGGCATTGCGCACATTGGCGTCGGCGGTTTCCACCGGGCGCATCAGGCGTATTACACCGACGCGCTGATGAATACCGGCGAAGCACTCGACTGGGCGATTTGCGGGGTCGGCCTGCGCGCCGAAGACCGCCGCGCCCGTGACGATCTCAAGGAGCAGGATTACCTGTTCACGCTTTTCGAACTCGGCGACAGCGATGACACTGAAGTGCGGGTGATCGGCGCGATTCGCGACATGTTGCTGGCCGAAGACAGCGCCCAGGCCTTGATCGACAAACTAGCCGATCCGCAGATCCGCATCGTCTCGCTGACCATCACCGAGGGCGGCTACTGCATCGACGACAGCAACGGCGAATTCATGGCGCACCTGCCGCAGATCCAGCACGATCTGACCAATCCTGATTCGCCGAAAACTGTGTTCGGTTTCTTGTGCGCGGCGCTGGAAAAACGCCGGGCGGCGGGTATTCCCGCCTTCACCGTGATGTCCTGCGATAACCTGCCGCACAACGGCGCGGTCACCCGCAAGGCGTTGCTGGCGTTTGCCACCCTGCGCAACAGCAATCTGTGCAGCTGGATCGACGCCAACGTCAGTTTCCCTAATGCGATGGTCGACCGCATCACGCCGATGACCAGCACCGCGCATCGTCTGCAACTGGCCGACAAACACGCGGTGGACGACGCCTGGCCGGTGGTTTGCGAACCGTTTGTGCAGTGGGTACTGGAAGACAAATTCGTCAACGGCCGACCGGCCTGGGAAAAGGTCGGCGTGCAGTTCACCGACGATGTTTCGCCGTACGAAGAGATGAAAATCAAACTGCTCAACGGCAGTCATCTGGCGCTGACGTATCTGGGTTTTTTGAAGGGCTATCGCTTTGTCCACGAGACCATGAATGACCCGCTGTTCGTGCGCTACATGCGTGCGTATATGGACCTGGATGTCACGCCGCAACTGGCGCCGGTGCCGGGTATCGACCTGACCGATTACAAGAACACGCTGGTGGCGCGGTTCTCCAATCAGGCGATTGCCGATCAGTTGGAGCGGGTGTGCTCGGACGGTTCGTCGAAGTTTCCCAAGTTCACCATCCCGACGATCAACCGGCTGATTGCCGATGGGCGCGAGACCAAGCGTGCGGCGTTGGTGGTGGCGGCCTGGGCGTTGTATCTGAAGGGGGTGGATGAGAATGGCGATACCTATTCGATTCCTGATCCACGGGCGACTTTTTGTCAGGCGTTGGTGGCGGATGATGGGTTGATGACCCAGCGATTGCTGGGGATTGAAGAGATTTTTGGCACGGCGATTCCGCAGTCTGCGGAATTTGTGGCGGCGTTTGAATGGTGCTGCGACAGTTTGCGTGAGGTGGGCGTTTCGCGGACTTTGGAGCGGGTGCTGGCCTGAAAAAGCCCCTCACCCTAGCCCTCTCCCAAAGGGAGAGGGAACTGACCGAGTGGTTTGTGCACCCTGCTTCGACCTGAAAGTCCGATGTCGAACTGAGGTTTTGAATAGTACCCAGGTCGGCTCCCTTTCCCCCTCGCCCCCTTGGGGGAGAGGGCTGGGGTGAGGGGGTAGCTCTTGATCTTTAGCCCAACTGACTGGTTCACACATGACAACCCGACAACTCTTCCTCGGCATCGACTGCGGTACCCAAGGCAGCAAAGCGATCATCCTCAATGCCGCCAGCGGCGAAGTCCTCGGCCACGGCGCTGCCGCTCACACCATGATCAGTGGCGCCAACGGCCGTCGCGAGCAAGACACTCGCCAATGGCTGGAAGCCTTCGCCCTCGCCACCCGCCGTGCGTTGTTGGCGGCGGAAGTCGATGGCCAGGCGATCCTCGGCATCGGCGTTTCCGGCCAGCAACACGGGCTGGTGCTGCTCGACGATCAAGGCGAAGTCCTGCGCCCGGCCAAGCTCTGGTGCGACACCGAAACCAGCTCTGAGAACGACCGGCTGCTCAGCCATCTGGGCGGTGAAAAAGGCTCGCTCGAACGCCTCGGCGTGGTCATTGCGCCAGGCTACACGGTGTCGAAACTGCTGTGGACCAAAGAGCAGCATCCGCTCGTGTTCGCACGCATCGCCCGCATTCTGCTGCCCCACGACTACCTCAATTTCTGGCTCACCGGTCGCGCCTGCAGCGAATACGGCGACGCCTCCGGCACCGGCTATTTCAACGTGCGCACCCGCCAGTGGGATTTGCAACTGCTGCGCGACATCGACGCCAGCGGACGCCTGCAAGCGGCGCTGCCTGAGCTGATCGATGCGCACCAAGCCGTCGGCACAATCCTGCCGGCCATCGCCGAACACCTTGGCATCAACCCCAACGCGCTGGTCTCAAGCGGCGGCGGCGACAACATGATGGGCGCGCTCGGCACCGGCAATATTCAGCCCGGCGCGATCACCATGAGCCTCGGCTCCTCCGGCACGGTGTACGCCTACGCCGAAACCCCGAAAGTCAGCCCGGATGCCAGCGTCGCCACGTTCTGTTCATCCAGCGGCGGCTGGTTGCCGCTGATCTGCACCATGAACCTGACTAATGCCACCGGCGCGATTCGCGAATTGTTCGAGCTGGATCTCGACCGGTTCAACCAACTCGTCGCCCAAGCGCCCATTGGCGCCGAAGGCGTCAGCCTGCTGCCGTTTTTCAACGGCGAGCGCGTCCCCGCCCTGCCCCACGCCACTGGTAGCCTGCACGGTTTGACGCTGGATAATCTGACCCAGGCCAATCTGTGCCGCGCCGCCGTCGAAGGCACGACGTTCGGCTTGCGTTATGGACTGGATTTGCTCCGCCAGAATGGTTTACAAAGCCGCAGCATTTGCCTGATCGGCGGCGGTTCGAACAGCGCGGTGTGGCGGCAGATCGTCGCCGACATCATGAACACCCCGGTAATCTGCACCGAGCAAAGTGAAGCTGCGGCCCTCGGTGCCGCGATTCAGGCGGCGTGGTGCAAATCCTGGTCGAACGGCCACGAAGACACGTTGGCCGAGCTGTGCCAGCGCTGTGTGAAACTCGACCTGAGCAGTGAAACCCTGCCGATCGCCGCCAATGTCGCGGCGTTTCAGCAGGCTTACGAACGCTATCAACAGCATGTCGCAACCCTATAAAGAGCAAACAATTATGTATTTGGTGTGTGGCGAAGCCCTGTTTGATTTCTTCAGCGAAGACGATGCCAGCGGACTGGCCTCGAAAGTGAATTTCAAGGCGATTGCCGGCGGCTCGCCGTTCAACGTCGCGGTTGGTTTGCGTCGTTTGGGCGTGGACTCGGCCTTGTTCGGTGGGCTGTCCACCGACTACCTCGGCCGGCGCTTGCAGCAGGTTTTGCAGGAGGAAGGTGTACGGCCGGACTATCTGCTGGATTTTGCCGCGCCGACTACTTTGGCGATGGTGGCGGTCGGTGCCAACGGCTCGCCGCATTACAGTTTTCGCGGTGAAGGCTGCGCGGATCGGCAATTGAGTCTGAGCCATTTACCAACGCTGGGCCCTGAGGTGCGCGGCTTGCACATCGGCTCGTTTTCGCTGGTGGTGCAGCCGATTGCCGACACCCTGCTCGCGCTGGTTCAGCGTGAAAGTGGCAAACGCCTGATCAGCCTCGACCCCAACGTGCGCCTCAATCCCGAGCCGAATATCGAGCTGTGGCGCGAACGGATTGCCACGCTTGTGCAACTGGCGGATCTGATCAAAGTCAGCGACGAAGACTTGAGCCTGCTCTACCCCGAGCAGGATCCGCAGCGCGTCATCGAAGGCTGGCTGGAGCATCGCTGCCAGGTCGTCTTCCTCACCCGTGGCGGCGAAGGCGCCAGCGTGTTCAGCCGCGCCCATGGTTCATGGTCGGCACCCGCCTGCTCGGTGAAGATCGCCGATACCGTCGGCGCCGGCGACACCTTCCAGGCCGCGCTGATTACCTGGCTGACCGAACAAGGTCTGGACTCGGTCGAAGGTGTTCAGCAACTTGCTCGCGAACAGATCGACGCCATGCTCAGGTTCGCCGTGCAAGCCGCAGCGCTGACTTGCAGCAAGACGGGTCCGGATCTGCCCTATCGTCACCAATTGACCTGAGCGCGTAGACTGTCGCCCTTTTTACGCGCATGACGGGATAACGGCTTTTGAATTCAGGGCAGACGGTTGGACTACTGGTACTCGCGGCACTGTTGACGGGTTGCGGCACCTCGCCGCCCCGTTCGCCGGAAAACATCTGCGAGATCTTCCGTGAAAAGAGTGATTGGTACGACGCCGCGCAAGTCACGCAAAAGCGCTGGGGCGTGCCGATCCAGGTGCCGTTCGCGATCATGTATCAGGAATCCGGCTACCGCTACGACGCCAAGACGCCGCGTAAATACCTGCTCTGGGTGATTCCGTGGGGCCGGGTGTCGACCGCATCCGGCTATGCGCAGGCCAAGGACGAAGTCTGGTCCGACTACCAGAAGAGCACCGGCCGCAACTGGGCCGACCGCGAAGACTTCGATGACGCCATCGACTTCGTCGGCTGGTACATGGACAAGACCACCAGCATCAACGGCGTGTACAAATACGACGCCTACGGCCAGTACCTCAACTACCACGAAGGCTGGGGTGGCTATCGCAACAAGACTTACGCGAGCAAGGCGTGGCTGATGCCGACGGCGCGCAAGGTGCAGAGTCGCTCAGACATGTATGCCCAGCAATATGCCGGCTGCAAAGAGGATTTGAATCGGGGGTTCTGGAGCCGGTTCTGGCATTGGTTGTAACAGGCACAATTTCGTTGACCTTCAGGACGCCATCGCGGGCAAGCCCGCTCCCACAAGGATCTCTGGTGAACACAGATTTTGTGACCACCGAAGAAACCTGTGGGAGCGGGCTTGCCCGCGATGACGACGGATCAGACGCCGAAAACCCGGCGGTTACAACACCGAAAAGTTGTAACTCACAATCAACCGGGTCTCATCCACATCCCGGGCAAACTTCTCGTAGTTGGTGCGGTAAGTCGCATTACGCAAACGCAGACTCACATCCTTGAACGTGCCGGTCTGAATCACGTACTTCAACTCGCTGTCACGTTCCCACTCTTTACCTTCCTGATCGCTGCCCAACACCTTGATGTGATCACCGTTCACATAACGCGTCAGGAAACTCAGGCCGTTGATACCGATTGCCTTGAAGTCATAGTCATAACGCAACTGCCAGGAACGTTCCTGCGCAGCGGCGAAGTCGTTGACCTGCACGTAGTTGACCAGATACGGGTTGCTGCCATCGAGGTACGGCATCGAGTTGTCGCCGTTCATGCGCTGCCAGCCTCCACTGAAGGTGTGGCCGTTGATGGCGTAGGACAGCATGCCGCTCAACGCACGGTTATCAATGGAACCTGCCTTGGCATCGCCGCTGTCGGCACTTTTCAGCAAGCGTAAATCTGCTTTCAACACACCGTTGCCCAGCGGGTGATTGGCCAACAGGCCGACGAAGTGCTGGCGATAGATGTCTTCAAGTTCAGCGTAGTGATACTGCGCGGTCAGGCGATCGTTGATCTTGTAGTCGAAGCCGTACATGTCGAAATGGTCGGCGGTGGTGTTGCACGCATAGCGCTTGTTCTTGCAGTGCACGCGGATGTCTTGCGAGTCGGTGGAGTCACGCGCGGTGTACTTGTCCAGACGCGCCGCCATGAAGGTCAGGTCCTTCACTTCCTTTGAGGTCAGCATCGCACCGTTGAACATCGTCGGCAGTAGACGTCCGTCGTTGTACTTGAGCAGCGGCAGATCCGGCAGCAGTGCGCCGTATTTCAGCACCGTGTCGGACACCTTCACTTTGGCAGTCAGGCCCATCTTTGCGTATTGACCCTTCGAACCGCGCGGATCCTGGCCGCTGGACGGCAACAAGCCGCTGTTGCTGCGGTCAGGGCTGGAATCGAGCTGCAAACCAAGCATGCCCAGCGCATCGATACCAAAACCCACCGTGCCTTCGGTGTAACCCGATTGCAGGTTGAGAATGAACCCCTGCGCCGACTCTTCACGTTTCGATGCGCCTTGATCGTTGGACGTGTGCCCATCACGGAAATCGCGATTGAAGTACACCGTGCGCGATTCGATTTTCGCCGTGGTGTCTTCGAGAAATCCGCTGGCCTGAACCTGTGCGGCAAAACCGGCGCACAGCACAACGGCTCCGAAGCCAAACGACTGGCGCGGGGTGATGAGGGGAAATGGGGGACGCATGAAAAACTCCAACAATGCAGCGTTTGCGCGAGGCGCAATAAGCCAGAAAAATAGCTCCCGTCCCGGATCAAGGCTGAGCCGGGAGAAAGTGAACACGCAGGGGTGAAGCGCAATGATGGCAGATGGCTTTAACGTGCCACAGGCGACTTTAGTCTGAAACTGACCGGCTATTCTGCAACGCCCGGCTGGATTGATAGCGGCAACCGACCCGCGCTGCAACCCGCAAATCGCCCGGTTTCATTGACGAAAACCCTCTGTCTAAGGGTTTGCCCTATGCGCTGCCAGTGCCGTGCATACGGCATTTGCGCCTTGAACGAGGCGGTCTAATCCTCCATCATCCGTCCCCTGCTTATTCAACGGACGGAATTCAAGGCATGCTGGACGCCAACGCTACCCACATCACCCTCACGCTCGAAGGCGCCAACGCCGACCTGCAAGTCCTCAGCTTCACCGGTCGCGAAGCCCTCAACGAACCGTTCCGTTTCGACCTCGAACTGGTCAGCGCCCGCCCCGACCTGAAACTCGAAGAGTTGCTGCACAAGCCCGGCGTACTGACGTTCGGCGCCACGGGCGAAGGCAAGATTCATGGCCTGGTGTACCGCATCGAGCAAGGCGATTCCGGCAAGACCCTGACCCGTTACAGCATCAGTCTGGTGCCGCAACTGGCCTACCTGCGCCACAACCACGACCAGCAGATCTTCCAGCAGCTCACGGTGCCGAAGATCATCGCCCAGGTTCTCGAAGATCGCGGCATCCTCGCCGACGCCTACAGCTTCCAGCTCAGCGCCGAATACCCGGAACGCGAATACTGCGTGCAGTACGACGAGTCCGACCTGCACTTCATCCAGCGCCTGTGCGAAGAGGAAGGCATCCACTTCCACTTCCAGCACAGCAGCAGCGGCCACAAACTGGTGTTCGGCGACGACCAGACCGTGTTCCGCAAACTCAAAGCCGTGAGCTACCAGCAAGACTCCGGCATGGCCGCCGACAAACCGGTGATCAAGCGCTTCAACCTGCGCCTGGAAACCCGCACCACCCGCGTCAGCCGCCGCGATTACGACTTCGAAAAACCGCAGATCCTGCCCGAAGGCACGGCGACCAGCCCCTTCGCCCCGGACCTCGAAGACTACGACTACCCCGGCCGCTTCACCACCCGCGAGCGCGGTAAGTTCCTCTCGACCCGCGCACTGGAACGCCACCGCAGCGACTACAAACTCGCCGAAGGTAAAGGTGACGAACCGACGCTCACCAGCGGCCATTTCCTCACCCTCGCCGAACACCCGCGTGCCGAGTGGAACGACCTGTGGCTGCTGCTGGAAGTCTTCCACGAAGGCAAACAACCGCAAGTGCTCGGCGAAAACGTCACCAGCGACGTCACCGACAACAAAAGCGATTTCCACCAGGGCTACCGCAACAGCTTCCTCGCCACCCCGTGGGACGCGCACTACCGCCCTGCACTCGAACACCCGAAACCGAAAATCCTCGGCAGCCAGACCGCCATCGTCACCGGCCCGTCCGGCGAAGAAATCCACTGCGACCAATACGGCCGCATCAAGGTGCAATTTCACTGGGACCGCGACGGCCAGGCCGACGACAAAACCACCTGCTGGATGCGCGTCGCCAGCGGCTGGGCCGGCAGCGCCTACGGCGGCCTCGCCATCCCGCGTATCGGCATGGAAGTCCTCGTCACCTTCCTCGAAGGCGATCCCGACCAGCCACTCGTCACCGGCTGCCTGTACCACAAGGAAAACGTCGTCCCCTACGACCTGCCGGCAAACAAGACCCGCAGCACCTTCAAAACCCTCAGCTCACCGGGCGGCAAGGGCTACAACGAATTCCGCATCGAAGACAAAAAAGGCATCGAGCAGATCTACATCCACGCCCAGCGCGACTGGGACGAAAACATCGAGCACGACCAGAAGATCCGCGTCGGCAACGAACGGCACGACACCGTTGAAGCCAACACCTTGAGCGAGTTCAAGGTGGAAGAACACCGGATTACACATCTGGATCGCGTCAGTGAAATGCGCGCGAATGATCACCTGACCGTGGGCGTGACCCAGCATGTGAAAGTGGGTACGGCGCAGTTTGTCGAGGCAGGGACGGAGATTCACTACCACGCTGGCGAGAAGGTTGTGGTTGAGGGGGGGATGGAACTCACGGCCAAGGCTGGTGGGAGTTTTGTGAAGGTTGATGCGGGCGGTGTGACGATTAGTGGCGCGGAGGTGAAGGCTAATACCGGGGGGGCGCCGGGGGTTGGGACCGGGATCGGAATCCTCGAACCGGTCATCCCGTGGGCGGCCGCGAAAGACAAGGCAGGCGCCCTGCTCGTTCCGGCAGCAATACAAATGGCCCTGGCCAAAGCTGCTCGCAAATCCGGAGACATCCGCTGCCCGATCTGTGAAGCCTGCCGAGAAGGCAAATGCGATCTGGGAGCCACCGCATGAGTGATGCACTCAATAACTGGCTAGACGAACAATCCCGTCTCAACCGTGTACTGATCCTCGCGTTGGACAGCCTCGCCGAGCCAAACCCCGTGACGCCACTGTACAGCGCAGGCGTCATGCAGCGCTCCGTACAACTCTATCGCCGCACCGAATTCGCCAAATTCGCCGCGATCAGCCCATGGCTGACCGAGTTGCAAAACCCGAACGACGAAGCTTTCCGCAAGTTACTGGACGACCCACAAAGCAACTGGGGATGGATCGGCAGCATGGACAAAGCCGATCTGGACAGCCTGACCCAACACTGGATCGCGCGCATGGTTATCGAGGAAGACGGCGACCGCTCGTTGTTCCGTTTTCAGGACAATCGCGTTCTTGCCCGCTGCCTCGGTAACCTGAAAGACGCCGAATGGCCGCTGTTGCTCGGCCCGATCAGCAGCGTGCTGTATTGGGCTGAAGATCAGTGGAAAAGCGCGGACAACACCAGACCGGGAATGTATCCAGTGCCAAATCCCGCACCTTGGTTGCAAGTCCCTACCCCACCGGAACGGACACGCGAAATTTTGCGTGAGAATCTGAAACGCTGGTTGCTTGTGCACCACGCAGAAGCTGCCGCGCAGCTCTCGGAAACACGCAGCATCCTTGAATGGCTCGAAGAGCAAATGGACCTGCTTGAAGCCTGGCAGTGGAATACGCCGCAGCAACGCGAGTTCATGCTGACTTTGCGGCTGGATCCCCAACACGCGAAAGACGTCGCCTGGGCTCCCTTGTCGGGGGAGACACCGGATCAACACTTCGCCAGGTGTGAACGTTTTTTTGCGACACAACCGGGCGACCTAGAACGTAGCTGAGAGCAAAGCTTCTCGAGCGCAAAGCGCTCGGAGCAATGACTCTCGAAGAAAGGACGATCACATGCTTCATCGCAAAGTTTTTTACAGATTTGTTCGCAGCTTGGTGATCGGTTTGGGGGGGATTGGCGTGACGGCCTGTTCAGTTGCCCAACAAGACAGTTTTACTTTGGTCACTGAACTTCCACCTGGATTCAAAATAAGAGGTGAGGCGCAGTACGTTCCTCGCTTTGGAGAAACGTGCAGTGTTCCAGTGAAAAAAGGAAGGGAGCACCCCGGATTCAAGTTTTTTGAGCAAGACCTCAGCCAGAAACCACAAACAGCGCGTTTTGAAATTCCGCTTTCAAGCGTTGAAGGTGGCTGCCCATTGGTCTTGGACAGCTTCGATTATGAGGTAGATGCCAAATATGCATCCGGATTTAATGATGTTGGAAGGGACCACACCGGAATTGAGTTTCAGGAAGGGTTGACTGACAACACGCAACTTCCTGCTCCGACTACTTTGCAACGAGAATGCGAATGGTCGTTTCGTACGATGGGACCTGACCGGATTATCGCCAAAATCCTGAAGTGCTCCGCGATAGCAACACCGGAGCAGGCAAGTAACGCTGTAGCAAAGGGGCCTCTGCAACGCTCGCAGCTCGCGGGAAAGACATTGAAAGTTTCTTTCTCACTTTCCAAAGAGGAAAAACCGGCCGTAGCAGATAATTGGGTCAAATTCCCCAACGGATGGAAACGGTGTAAGGGCAAGAGTCTCGAAGATCCCTATGCATTCTGTCGCGGTAACACAACCGATTTCAAACCGTTCAAAATGCCAGACGGGCGCGATTGCAATATCTATCCGACTTGTAACGAATAAGGACATTCATTAATGACGGTCAAAAACGTAGAGCAACCATTGTGCAAAGACAACAAAGTTCCTTGTCCGGCCAGAGGCACTAAAGTTAGTTTTCGCCTGGTTGACGAGACGGGAGATGGCAATCCATACGCCGGTTTGAAATATGTGGTGACCGACAGTGCGGAACAACGCTACGAAGGCACGCTCGATGCCACCGGATTTGGTGAAGTACTGAACCATTATGAGGGACCTGTAGTACTTACTGTGGATCAGCCTTACGCGGGAGCGGAAGACGCTTATACCTGGTTGATGTCACGGCCAAATTACCCTGTAAAAATCAGTGAACTACAGGTGCGGGCTGAAAAAACTCGCTTCGTCCGCGACGATGGAATGCGGGTTGAAAACAACCCTGCAAAAGCAAAGGCAGACCAGTTTTTTCATGTAGAAGTACGCCATCTGGTTGAAAAGGTCTCGCATCTTCCTCGGGAGTCGAAATCCAAATATCCTCCCAACCAGAATCTCTTGAAAGTCATGGGCGATCTCGGCTTCGGCCCTGAGCAGTCAAACCTCTGGGGAGTTGCACTGCTTCCGAACAAGCTCACCGTTCTTGAAGTCAGGCCTCTGCGCGCTTTCCGTCCAATGCTTTCGAAAGATAACAAGTTCAGTGCATTGAACCTGTATCAATTGTCGTTATTTGCAACTTTGAGCTACTGCGACTTCGGTCAGTCTCCCGCGGAGCAGCCAACCGATACCGTGAACTTCCCACTGGACCCTAGCGTGGGGAACATGTTTGGTGAAGGCATGGCTTGCTATAAGGAAAGCTGGAAATTAGGTGCAAAACAGTCAGCGGCTTTTTATCCGCTTTACGAAGACATCGCTTATTCAAAACGTTTTGAAATACTGCCGTTCGATCCAACGTTGTACGATCAAAACAAACCAGAGCTAGGCGTGAAACAAGAACACCCCGCCAAGTTACATTTTTTTGACGACAGTAAATCGCCTAATGGGACCAATACCCAGGGTTTTATCACCCATCACGACGAAATCATCCTTGTTTCCATACGTGGAACATTAGAATTTGTTGACTTTCTGCGAGATGGTGATGCGGAGCAGACCCCTGTAAAGGTCGGCGTAGGTAAAGCGCACCAAGGCTTTTACAAAGCTTATGAAGCAATTAATACGTTTATTCAAACCTATCTCACCAAATTCTACGTTAATCAGAAAATCATTATCTGCGGGCATAGTCTTGGAGGCGCCATTGCAACCTTGCTCGCCGAAGCGCTCAGAAATGACGAGAAAACATACGACATTCTGCTCTATACATACGGGTCTCCAAGAGCCGGAGACGCAGACTTTGTAAAAGGCGCAGCGGCTTTGGCGCACCATCGCATGGTCAATGATAACGATCCAATTCCAAGTGTGCCTGCACCCTGGATGAACACTCGACAACGCATTTGGATGCCAGGCGCTGTCCTCAGTTTCATCAGCGGCCCAATAGGCGCATTGATTTTTGCGTTGGGTTTGACCCGATTCGGTGGTTCACCGTATGAACACCACGGTGATCTACACCATTTCATGCCAGTGCATTTCAAGGGATTAGAACAATCTTCCGTACTGTGGAACCCGGGTTGCGAATCCATCGAAGAAGCCGCATGCACCCGAGCGATCAAAAAGTTCGGTGACCTACCAGACCGAGCGATGTTCATCCAGCAATTGTTCCAGATGCCTCATCACTTTATGTTGGACTCCTACATTCCTAACGCTTGGGCAACGTTGCGCCGCTGGCAGCAAACCGAGAACCTCGGTGGCACAGTAGTGACAGAGACCGAAAGCCAGCAGGTACGGATTCAGTTAAAAGACATGCGAGATCGTTTGGCGGCCAAAGAGGCGGAGTTGAACAGCCCTTATCAATCCGATCGCCGGACTGCCTTGCAACAAGCGAGTGTGCTCAGAGCAGAAATAGGTCGGCTGGATACATCCTGGCAACGTCTTGGCACCTTGAGCAACCAGAAAGTCACGCCTGAGGATATCTACGGTTCTACTACTCAGGCCCCCGAGCATGATCAGAACCTGAAGCGCTGGCTGGCGAAAAAAGAGAACAACGTTGAAGTCAGGCTCGCGATGATTCCTCAAGCGGGCAGTGTTCAGCTCAGGACTGCTTGATGCGATTTTAACCTTGGCGTTAATCGAGAAAAATTGTGGTAATGAGGTAATAAATTCGAAGAGGCTCTCAACTGGACTGATGAACAGTTGAGAGCGCATCGGAAAAATAAAGCGCTACTCTTTGAGAAGCTAGTAACTAATGCACAAACCATAACATTCTCTATTTGATTGAGTACAACACGTAACTTATCAGTAAGCCAATCGATAATCTGCTGCACATGGTACCCCCCGAATGAGTAAATACTTAACACCTATATTTGCTGCATTACTGCTTGCGGGATGCATTCAATTTTACAGTGGGGCTTTACCATACGATAGGTGGCATCTTGGATTTTCTGCTCCCGACTATATGGAAGTCTGGATCGAAACGGCAGATGTAATAGATATTCGAGGCGAAGTGTTCAGGCGCGCGATGAGCGGCGTCGCGTCATTGCAGACGCCTCCAAACAATTCCGGAGATCCACGAGGCTGGCCTAAAAAAGCTGGCATTGGAGGCGGTAAATACGTTACAGGAGCCGACCTTCCAAAAAAAATATATGTACGTTGGCAGTCTCTAGTTGAACCGCAAACCTACAAGATGGAAATTGATATCTCTGACTCGACCAGGGAACTCATGCGTCAGGGTGAAAAGGTATTTTGTGCGGCGGACGGAAAATGGATCACCGGATATCGTCAATCAATTACAGTCCACCTCGTTCCCGGAGGAATTGCTAAAGTTTGGGTCGCAGGCCCCTGCATGACCTCCGTCGAAGTGGCAAAGATTAAAGCTGAGATAGACCCTCGAGGCCCCTACGAGGGTAAGTCTGGAGGAGAATATGACTCTCTCTCCAAGGAATCCAAATCCTATGTTGAAAAATTCGGCGTGCCATACAACTCATGGGAGCGCTGAAAGGCACCGGAGGGTCGAGAACCATCGTGAGTAAAGTAGGAAAAACCTTGAACATCGCGCCGAAAATTTGTCATTTGAGCTTTCGGGCGTTTTGATAAAAAACTTGGCACATTAGATCTGCATAAGTTGAATCGTAAAAATGAAAAATAGACAAAAATTCTTTAATGAGGCCCACTACAACAACTTCTTAAAAGAGCATGCCGATGCTGTCGAGCTTTTAAATACGACTAAATTCAAGTCCGACAACCCCGAAGGTGAAGCGACACTTCGCTCAAGATTCGCTCAACGTTTAGCACTTCGAAAGCTAACAGCCATGTATACAGCAGGCGAAGAAATTTCTTCGCTGATTCCACAATTGGAATACCTGATTGAAAAATATGAAATCCGGCAGGCGGCACTAGCGGTATCGGAACAATCCCCAGAAATTTCACCGTTAGCAATAGACGACTGGCCACACGAATATGAAGAGTGCGTACAAATCATAGGTCTCTGCATCCTATTGCATCGCACAGACCTGCTAACTCGCTTTGTTAAGTTGATAGACAATGCAGGATATGCTGGCGACGACACGCTATACGAAGATTTACTCTGCAAAATACTGCCTTGCAGAACTGACGTAGACCAATGGTATCACGATGTTTATTCACCGCTAGTACAAGCCATATATGCAAAAACAAGAGAAGAGGCTACAAATTTTCTGCAAAGATACTGCAATCAATGGTATTCGGCCTTTGAACAAGCACCTTGGCATGATACTCACCTGCAGGGTGAAGAAGGAAACTACGTTGGATACTGGGCATTCGAGGCTGGAGCGATCGCCTTTTTGTATGACATAGATGACAGCAAAATCGATCATATGGTTTATCCAAAAGACCTCGTCACATACGCCCGAAACCAGCAAAACACGAAAAAATCGCGGGTTGGTGCTTGAAAGATGCATAGAAGACAACAGTATTTGAGCGAAAACCGCTATCAAAATTTCTTCAAGAACAAAGAAAAAACAACAGCATTTTTTGAGAAAAACACATTTCAAGCAGACTCGGAAGATCAAGAAAAATCTCTTCGAGCCCGACACTTCCAAAAACTAATATTTAAAGAAATACTCATTTGCTATACCGCGGGAGACGAAATAAACAATCTCATCCCACTGATGGAAAGCCTCATAAACAGCTACGAACTACTACAGAAGAAATTAGCAATCTATGAAGGGATCCCCAACATAACACCATTGACAATTGATGATTGGCTAGACCAATACGAGGAGTGCGTCCAGGTTTTTAGTCTATGCATACTCCTTCACCGAACCGACTTGCTAAGGCGTTTTGTTGCGCTAATCGACCCCGCAGGCTATGGCGGTGATGACACACTGTATGAAGACCTACTTTGCAAACTATTACCTGACCGATACGATGTTGACCGTTGGTATCACGACGTCTATACACCTCTAGTCCTCGCTATTTACGAAGAGGATAAAAGCGAAGCCTCAAATCTGTTAAAAAAATACTGCGAAAGTTGGTATCCAGCGTTCAAACAAGCACCTTGGCATGACTCTCACAAACAAGGCGATGAAAGTAGCTACTGTGGATATTGGGCATTGGAAGCAGGAGCAGTAGCGTTTCTTTACGGCATTGATGATCGCGATATAGACCACATGGTTTATCCGAAAGAACTGGTTGAATACGCAAGAAATCATCAAGTATCCAATAAATTTCAGGTTGCTCGCATAGACGCTGGTCAACCATGCAGTAAAGCAGGATTCTGGTTTACTCCGGCTGAGGCAGATTCTCGCCGTTACTTTAACCAAGGCGAAATCATGCAGAAGTATAAAGACTTAGCTTGGGAAGACACTATCTGGTATTGGTCAGGAGATGAATAAGCGGATCTCCGATTCGCTTAGGTCTGTTTTCATGCTTTGAGCAAAGCACACAGGCATTATCTTGCGGACAAAAGAGAAATCCTATGAACTCACTGGAAAAATTGACCGAGCGTGCATCCGACCTGACATTTGAATTACCGGATAGTACACCGGTTATCAGATTGGGACTGATTGCGACTTTTTACTTTAAAGAGGGCTATTTACGGCAGAGCAAAGAAGCTGTCATGCAGTGTTTCGCACGTTTCAAGGAAGAGTTTGGCCAACACTTAAAAGGTCAGTTCGATAACCGTTACAAAAGACTAAATGGTACAAATTTCAATAACAAAACCTCAAAAATTCTCGACACGGGCCCAAATGAACAATACGAATGGCACATCAGTAGTGCCACTAACGCCAACGAAGCCGCCGAGTATAGCCTAACCGCACTGAATTCTTTTGAAGTACATGGTGATCAAAGACGCTCATTTCTAAAAATGACGCTACCATGGAGTATATTAAAAGAACCCGATGGTGCGGCACGTTATAACAACTGGCTTGTTTACTTAGCTGATCAAGTTAAGGCTGAGCATGGGTATGGCGGACTTTCCAGCATCCTACCGTTTGACTTCGATAGCTACATGCCCATGGAGTTCCAATTGGCCCAGCAGTTCACCGGTCTTGAAGTTGACTCTTTGGTAACTAATTTCAAACGAGAACTCCTCGATCATATTAAAGGTGTTAACTGGTATACCGTCGTAGGCGATCGATTTGCTGAACAATTGGGTGGCGTAGATGCAATCAGTCATGTGTTTAGCGGGCGCGGCGATATAGAGGTAATGAAATACCAATACGGTTTGATAGTTCGCGCCGGTAAGCTTCCGGACTTGGGCCCCATAAATGAACCATTGCCGGCGGCCTATGTAGCAGTGAATCGCGTTTTTAAACCGCTGCGGATCCCTGCGCCGAATCAATTGCATACATACTCGCCTTACGGAAATTGCTTCGAAGAAGACAGCACCGCCCGCTGGTATACTCGTTTTGATCAAGATGATAACGATTCGAAATGAAGCATCAAGAACCATCGTGAGTTAAATAATGAAAAACCTTGAACAACGCGCCGCAGATCTGGGCTTCGAACTTCCCGATGGAACACCCGTTGCAAAACTGAGTATCATCATCACTTTATACTTTAAAGAAGGCTACACAGCAGGAAAAAAACTGAAGATTATTGACTGCTTTGGAAAATTCAATGATGAATTTGGAGCACACCTTAACGGATTACTTCAGGACAGCTACAAACTACTGACTTCGGAGTCACTAGAAGAAGCATTTACCAAAATTCGCTCATCATCTGGTAATGAACGGTGCGAATTGCACCTAACGAGTGCGTCGAGCACTAAAGAAGCTGCGGATTATGGGATATCCGTGCTTAATTCTCGCGAAGTTCATGAAGACAGCGACCGCTCGTATATAAAACTAGTTCTCCCCAGGGACTTCATTGCATCAGATGAGGGGCTGACCACGTACAGGACCTGGGTAAAATACCTGTGCAACCAAGTCGAAGCAGAGCATGGTTACGGTGGATTATCCACGGCACTTCCGTTCGACTATGATGTTTATATGCCTATCGAGTATGAACTTGCACAAAAATACACCGGCCTGGATGTTGATTCAATGCCTCACAGTTTGGCCTCCGAGCTTATCGATCATATAAAAGGCGTTAACTGGCAAACCATAGTCGGGAATTCATTTATTGCGAATCTTGGCGGGGAGCCCGCTTTGCGCCAGAAGCTAAGTAGCCGTAGCGACATTGATTTTGTCAACTATGACAATGGACTGATTATTCAAGCAGGTGAGTACCCGCAACTCGGCGCCGAAGGAAGAGATGATCTCGACGCCTACATTGCAGTAAACAAAATATTAAAGCCACTGCGCATTCCAGAACCGGATCAAATTCATCATTACTCTCCTCATGGAATTTGCTTCGAGGAGGAAAGTACCAAGCAATGGTACGCCCGCTTTGATCAGGAATAAACCATCAACTACCCATTTCACACAGAGTCAACTTAATAAGATATTGACTAATAACATGAAACAGAGACAAAAATTTTATAGTGAAAATCACTTCAGCATTTTTATAAGTGCGCATGACCAAGCTAACGATTTTTATCGCACAAGAAAATTTAAATCAGACTCGTTCGAAGAAGAGGAAATGCTTCGTTCCAGGTTTTTCCAACGCCAGGCCTTGAATAAGCTGATAGCGACGTACACGGCGGGAAGAGACATATCCGAACTACCTCCACTGCTTGAGGATGCGATCGAAAAATACGAAATATATCAGGACAAACTGGCAAAGAACGAACAGATTACTGAAATATCACCGTTGGCGATTGGCGACTACCCCTACCAATATGAAGAATGCGTTCAAGTTATAGGGTTTTGTATTTTATTACATCGCACAGACCTCCTAAAACGATTTGTAGTGCTAATAGACAACGCGGGCTATAAAGGCACCGATACGCTCTATGAGGATTTGCTTTGCAAGGTTTTACCCGGCAGGCACGACATCGACCAGTGGTATCACGACGTTTACTCCCCACTGGTACAGGCGATTTATTCAGAAACGGCAAAAGAGGCTACCCAACATCTTAAAAAATATTGCAGTCAGTGGTACCCAGCCTTCAAACAAGCTCCTTGGCACGACACTCATCATCAAGGGGAAGACGGTAACTATGTAGGTTATTGGGCTATCGAAGCAGGAGCTATCGCCTTTTTGTACGGCATAGACGACAGCAAAATAGATCATATGGTTTATCCGAAAGACTTGGTTCAGTACGCACGAGACAATCGAGCGAGTGACGAGTCTCAGGTTGTTAACTGAGCGCGAAAAGAAATAATATATTCAAAATTTAAGACCAAGGAAGAAACATGAACATAAGGCAAGAATACTACAGCGAAAGCCACTATAGATCGTTCTTGAAAGAGTACGACGAAGCTATTGAATTCTCTAAAACCAACACATTTGAATCGGACTCTCCTGAAGAAGAGGCGTCGCTTCGAGCAAGCCATTTTCAAAGCCTTCTGCTTGACAAAATCTTCGCCTGCTACACTGCGGGCGAGAAAATAGACATACTCATTCCATTGCTTGAGGAATTGATTGAGAAATACGAAACATTACAATATAAGTTATCAATCCTTGAACAGTCACCGAAGATATCACCGCTTGCAATAGATGACTGGCCGGATCAGTACGAAGAATGTGTTCAGGTAATAGGCTTGTGTATTCTGCTGAATCGAATCGATTTATTGAAGCGGTTCGTAGTTTTGATAGATCAGGCAGGGTATGTCGGGGATGACACGCTATACGAAGACTTATTGAAAAAAGCACTACCAAATAGACATGATGTTGATCAGTGGTATCACGACGTCTACACACCCTTGGTACAAGCTATGTACGTGGACTCTAAAGAAAAATCCTCAGAACTGCTTGGGGAGTATTGTAATCAATGGTATGACGCTTTCATACAAGCTCCCTGGCATGACAATCATTTGCAAGGTGAGAGAGGTAACTATGTGGGCTATTGGGCTATCGAAGCAGGAGCAATTGCTTTCCTGTACGGCATAGATGACAGCAAAATCGACCATATGGTTTACCCAAAGGACTTGGTCGAGTATGCACGAAACAATAAATCGACCGTCTGACATATCAAGCTACTCACTGAGTGCATAAGATTCCAGACAGGCTTGGATTTTTATAACCAAGGAAGAAACGTGAACAAAAGGCAAAAATACTATAGCGAAAGTCACTACAGAATTTTCTTGAAGGAGTACGAAGAAGTTATAGACTTTTGCAAAACCAATAAATTTGAATCAGATTCTCCCGAACAAGAAGCGTCGCTTCGAGCACGCCATCTTCAAGACCTTCTGCTTGACAAAATCTTCGCCTGCTATACGGCGGGAGAGGAAATAGAAATCCTCATTCCGTTGCTTGAGGAACTGATAGAGAAATACGAAATACGGCAGAACACGTTATCTATTTATGAACAGGAACCCCAAATATCCCCGCTTGCTATAGATGACTGGCCGTATCAATACGAAGAGTGCGTCCAAGTAATAGGCTTGTGTATTCTCCTGGACCGCACCGATTTATTGAAGCGATTCGTAGTTTTGATTGATCAGGCGGGGTACGTCGGGAGTGACACCCTATACGAGGACCTATTAAGAAAAGTGCTGCCAAACAGACATGATGTTGACCAGTGGTTTCACGACGTCTACACCCCCCTGATACAAGCCATCTACATGGAGTCTAAAGAACAGTCCTCACAGCGACTGAGAGAGTATTGCAACCAATGGTATGAAGCTTTCATTCAAGCCCCTTGGCACGACACACATTTGCAAGGCGAGGATGGTAGCTATGTGGGCTATTGGGCTATCGAAGCAGGAGCAATTGCTTTCCTGTACGGCATAGACGACAGCCAGATCGATCATATGGTCTATCCAAAAGATCTGGTGGAATACGCCAGACGCAAGGCAAACACGTAAACTCTGCCCTCCCCCAGAAAACGGATTTCGGATTCAGCACCATGGAATTGCAATACACCATCACCCCCGAACACACACAGTCCAGAATCGGCAAACTGGTTGAGCAGGAAATACTCAAGGATGATCAACTGAGGGCCAGCCTACTTGGCAAACTGGCTCGCATTGAGGATCGTCTGCTCGCGCCGGTCTTGTTTTTGCTCGGGCTGGTTGGCGGCATTCTGGGCGCTTATTTCCCGGCGCGCGAGTTGAGCCCGGAGAAGCTCATCGCCCTGGTGTTCTTCACCGTGGCATACGTGTTGTGCTGGCGGTTCTTCTCCGAACGCCTTCTAAATCGCTTGCGCAAGCGGATTGCCGCCAACCGTGCGAAACCTCGCAAGCCTTTTCATAAGGTAAACCTGCGCCTGATCGAATCAACGGTACGTGCCCGACTCAAGGCTGCTGAAGGCGCTTATCGCCTGGAATTCGATGAAGATGGTTTTACCTTGTTCTTTACCAAGGGCAAAGGCGCCAAAGGCAGACTTGCGTGGGATCAGATTGTGCGGCTCAAGGTAACACCCGACTTCTACTCCGTTGCGTGCGCAAAACTGGACAGCAAGGGCAAGGCCTATCACATCCCCAGACATAGCGAGGTGATGGACGTTGACTCGTATCAGCAGGGTTTGGAACTGTTTTTGAGCCGGATACCTGTTTCCGCATTTGACGACCAAACTTCAATGGTGCGAAATATGGGTACTTCCCTTGACTCAACAGGGAAAGTTCAGCAGTGAATATACGCCAACATCCTTTTACTAAAACCCATTACGAAAACTTCAAAAGAGAGCATGACGAGGTAATTGTTTTTTTTGAAACAAACACCTTTCAGTCCGATTCAGCAGAGGAAGAGGCGTCGCTGCGCGCCACATACTTCAAGCAACTAGCATTTGACAGGCTTTTGGCAGCATATACTGCTGGGGAAGAAATCTACTCCCTTATCCCGCTGCTTGAAGATCTGATAACAAAGCATGAACTCAGGCAAGCCAAACTCGCTGAATACCAGCGGACACCTGATATATCTCCACTTGCAATAAACGATTGGCTTGACGAATACGAAGAGTGTGTTCAGATCATTGGCTTTTGTATCCTATTGCATCGTACCGACCTGCTTAAGCGCTTTGTAGAACTAATCGACAGGGCGGGCTATGCTGGGGACGATACGTTATACGAAGATCTGCTCGTCAAATTACTTCCTGATAGACACGATGTAGATCAATGGTTCCACGAGACATATTCACCATTGATTCTGGCTATTTATGCAGAAAGTAAAGGGGAAGCATCAGAGTATCTAAAAAACTATTGCGCCCAATGGTACGCCGCATTTCAGCAAGCCCCTTGGCACGACTCGCATTTACAGGGCGAAAATGGAAATCACGTAGGGTATTGGGCTATTGAAGCAGGGGCGATTGCCTATTTGTATGGCATTGATGACAGCCAAATAGACCATATGGTTTACCCAAAGGATCTGGTGGAATACGCTAGATCACATGCTCCAAGCGCATAAACTTCAAACGCACTTTCGTCACGGACTTGACACTTGAATAGCAGACAAAAATATTTCACTACGGCTCGATATGAAAGTTTCAAATCCTACTTCGAGGAAGAGTTTGAGTTCTGGAAAGACAAGCTGTTCACGGCTGACTCTCCGGAGCAGGAGAAGTCTCTGCGAGCCAGAAACTTTCAGAGCTTGCACCTCAAGCACATTTTGATGCTTTACACCGCCGGAGAGGACATACAAAGCCTGATTCTTCCTTTGGAAACCCTGATTGCCAGTTACGAAGAGCTGCAAAAATATATGGCCATTTACGAGCAAATCCCCAATATCACACCGCTCATCATCGATGACTGGCCTGACGAATACGAGGAATGCCTACAAGTCATCAGCCTGTGTATCCTGCTGCACCGCACTGACTTGTTAAAACGCTTTGTCTCTTTGATCGACAATGCGGGATACGCCGGCATAGACACGCTGTATGAAGATTTGCTGAGCAAAGTTCTGCCTGGGCGAGTGGATATCGATCAGTGGTATCACGACGTCTCCACGCCGCTTATTCAGGCGATTTACGCTGAAGACAAGAGCGAAGCGTCGCGTTTTCTCAGTGAATACTGCAACAACTGGTACTGCACCTTTGAACAGGCGCCATGGCACGACACGCACCTTGACGGTGAAGAAGGTAGTTATGTGGGCTATTGGGCTCTGGAAGCGGGGGCAATTGCTTACCTGTATGGCATAGACGACAGCCAGATCGACCATATGGTCTATCCGAAAGACCTGGTCGAGTACGCAAGAAGCCATAAGCCGACCACTCGCAATAACGTCTATGAAATCGGCCCCATCAAATGAACAAAGTGTTTTTCCTTTTACTGATCACGCTGATGTGTCGCCCGGCGTGGGCAGACTCGCAGCAAACGCTGTTGACCTGCCCTCTTTTGGATGGAACCAAAATAGCGTTGCTCGCTACCTCCAGTGCAGACGGCCAGCGTCTGTTTGTGAAATTCGACGGCAAAATCGAAACAGCCTTTACGGACATGCCCGATGAGGACTTTGTCGGTGACGTGATGTTGGCAAAGTGCACAGGCGCCACTTTGATTTTTGCGTTGAACTACGGATCGCCTTATACCAAAGGGGTCGTCTTGCGCAAAAATCCAGTAAGCAGCGTGCTGGAGCGTATTGATTTTGCCGAGAAGGCCTTGCCGCGTTTTTTATACTTGAGCGCTGAACAGATGCGTCTGGTCATTCCCAACGAAGGATACGAGGTGCCCGAGAAGTACATCGTCTATGACTCTTTCGCAAAGAATGGCCAAACAGATGAGCCGCAAGGGTTTGATGTCTTGCCCGATCCGGGTGAATTCACAGTGATCGATCTGAAGTAGTTTGCATGGACAAGGAAGATCCCCGCATGCGTAAGCGCCAAGCGTTCCTGACTGACTCTTACTATCAAAAATCCATCCGGCTTTATGACGAAACCGAGTCCCGCTGGATGGGCCAAACCATGCAGGCTGACAGCCCCGAGGAGGAGCAGGCACTGCGTACGGCTTATTTCAAGGAAGCCGCATTTAACGCTTTGCTGATCAGCTATACCGCAGGTGAACCGATTGCCGCTTTACTGCCGCGACTGGAGAAGCTGGTGGATTGCTATGAAATCCATCAGCGGGCGCTGGCTCTGGACGATGATGCCAATGTTTCGCCTTTGGCCATTGATGACTGGCCGGATCAGTATGAAGAATGCGTTCAGGTCATCAGTTTGTGCATTCTGCTGCGGCGCACCGATTTGCTGGCGAGGTTCTGCGCGTTGATTGATCGGGCTGGCTACGCAGGCGAGGACACGTTGTATGAAGATCTGTTGCGCAAGGATTTACCCGGCCGGGCAGACCTTGATGAGTGGTACCACGATTTGTACACCCCACTGATCAGGGCGATTTACGCATCGGACGCCTCAGAGTCCAGTGAGCTGCTTCGGCAATATTGCGAAGGTTGGTACGCCGGGTTTGAAGAGGAGCAAACCAACTGGCATGACAGTCATCTCGACATTGAAGACGATGACGGTAATTACGTCGGTTACTGGGCGTTCGAGGCCGCCGCCGTTGCTTTTCTGTATGAGATTGATGATCGCCAGAACGATCATTGGGCTTACCCGAAGGACTTGGTCGAATATGCGCGGCACCTGCAATCGACTGAAGTGACTCCCCGCTGAAGTGGCCTCATAAACAACTCAGCCTGCCCTCTTTCGATGGCAGGCTTTTTTGAGCGAAAAACTCAGACTGGCGCCTTCCAGTTCAACATCAGCTGTTGCGCGACTTGCAGCAAGTCGTTGCCATCCTGGGTCAGCAGGTACAGCGCGTGGGTGATGTGCGGAATGTCTTGCACGTCTGCGTGTTTGAAACAGAGGCAATGCAAGGTTTCGAGCAGGTCGGCCGAGGCGCGGACGCGCTGGACGGCGGCTTCGAGGATGTCTTTGGGATTGGCTTCGGTGTCGATGACCAGGGGCGCGCTTTCGGTGACGCCGCTGTTGAGGGGGATGTCGCGACTGGGGACTGGATAAATGATTGGCATCGGTGATTACTCAAACTGGGGCAAAAGTAACCGCCGGCACTGTGACCAAACAGTGGGAGGCGGACTGTATGCAGGTTTGGTCAACCGAGACAACCCCACTCAGCTCGCCCGAAAGCGACCCTGCACACAGCCGCCACAACAGTGCACTGCGCAGACATAGATGTCCGCAGCGCAAATGATGGCACATTTGCAATGGGGTAATCGTTCAGGTGACCAAACCCGAATCGCTGATTTTGCAGCGACGCCAAACCATAACCGCCCCACTCCAGCCACCGGAAGCAGACAAGGCATCGGCCATTGTAGGAATACGCCACCCGTCCCGTAGAAATCGCCCTGCTCGCTGACAGCCGGCGTTCAGGTGGGTTAACCATCGCTTAACGCCGCGGTCAAAGACTCTACCTGACCGCACGCTCGCAGCCGTTGGCTGACGCCCAGTGCGGCAAGTTCGGCCTGATCCACGCCGAACTCTCTTTGCGTCGCACGGGAGTCCTTTCATGAACATTCGTCCTTTCCTGCTCACCACCGCCCTCGCCTGCACCGCGTTCGCCGGGTTGGCCCAGGCCAGCGACACGTCCACTACGTCCAATGCCGTGCCGTACCAGTACGGCATGCCGCTGCATGTGGCGAAGGTGGTTTCGATGACCGAGCCTTCCACGATGCAGTGCAAGGTCATTACCGCCGACATGAAGTACATCGACAACACCGGTAAACCCGAGGAGATCAGCTACAGGAAAATGTCTGACGCGTGCAACTTCCAGAACTGACAGAAACGTCTGATTTGCGGCTTTGCGGTAGGCGTGAGGGGTTTTGCGGAGTTATGCTCGGGGCCCCTCCTCACTGCCGCAAGGATTCGCCATGCAGTTGTCGTTTCGCACGTTGTCGACTTTCACTTCTTCGTTGTGTTTTCTGCTGGCGCTGGTCTGGGGCTTGGTGCCGGACATGTTGTTGGCGATCTGGAGTATCGAGTATTCCGAGGGGGCCGGATTTGTTGCACGGCGCAGCGCGGTGCTGTTTGCGGCGCTGGGTGTGATGTTTTATCTGTTGCGCAGAGCGCCGGTGTCGATCGCGCGCAATGCGCTGAGCAACGGCTTTATCGTCGGTTGTTTTGGATTGGCGGTGCTGGGCTTTGCGGAATGGCTGAACGGCCACGCCGGCCCCGGGATTTTGCTCGCGGTGCTGGTCGAGTTCGCGCTGGGCCTTGGTTTTGTGCAGGCCCGGCGCGTGACGGTCGAACTGGGTGAAACGGTTGGTTAAACGGCTCGGGAGCGCGGACTGTAGTGGTGTGGCGTGGCTTGTTGCGCCAGATCCGAGCGCAACCCGGCGATCAATTCGTTGATTTCGCGACAGCCGTTGAGGTGGCTGGCGTCAATGCCGCTGACGTGCAGATCGACTTGATCGGTCTGGTGATCGCCGAAGACCTTGACGGTCATCGACAAGTCCGGCGACAGCGTGCATTGGCAACGTTTAGGCAGAAAACTGCTTTCAATGATATTGCGTAGTTCCAAGGCAGACAGAAACATGATGAACCTCTCCTTATTGATGAAACTGCCAATCAACTTTTCACGTTGACCGCTTTTGCTGCCCCTGCACGGGTGTGTCCCCGCTGTTTCCCTGGTGCAACAAACGGTTGTACTGCGAAATGCCCATTGGAGTGTAGGCGCCCGAATCCGGTGCGCTGCACCATAGAGACGCATAAACCATGCCTTTCATCGGATCGTTTTGACCCTCGTGAAATCAAGCACTTGGCGAACTGGCCAGTATTGGGCCAGTTGCAAATTGCAAGAAACGCCCCTCCAGGCCCTGCAATTTGCAATTCGTCGTCGGTTTGCATTCACCGCCAGTGACGGTAAGAATGCCCGTCAATCACACTACACCCGCAAGGAGGCTTCCATGGGTTCTTTCCGTGCTTACGCGACCACCGGCCTGATCATCGCCAGCCTTTCCACTGTCGCCCACGCAGCGAAACTGGAAGATGTCGCGCCGTATCCCAAGGCTGAAGCGGGCTTCACGCGCCAGGTCATTCATCTGCCCAAGCAGGATCAGGAAGAGAACTTCCAGGTCGAGATTCTCGCGGGCAAAACTCTCGAAGTGGATTGCAATCGCCAGCGTCTGGGCGGGGTTCTGGACGAGAAAAACCTCGAAGGCTGGGGTTACTCGTTCTACCGACTGGAAAAGGTTATCGGCCCGATGAGCACAATGATGGCCTGCCCGCCCGGCTCGCAGAAGAAACGCGCGTTCGTGCCGGTCGTCGGCGACGGTTTCATGCTGCGGTACAACAGCAAGTTGCCGGTGGTGGTGTATGCCCCGTCGGACGTCGAAGTGCGTTATCGCATCTGGTCCGCCTCGGACAAAGTCGGCACCGCCATTCAGGAATAATCTGAACAAGGAGCGTCATCGGTGATTACCTGCCACGTCAGATACGTGATCGACCCTTATCAACTGGCCGAATTCGAGGCCTACGCCAAGGCCTGGCTCGGCATTGTCGAGCGCTTGGGCGGCACTCATCACGGCTACTTTCTGCCGTCCGAGGGTGCGAGCAATATCGCCTATTGCCTGTTCAGTTTTCCGTCGCTGGCGGATTACGAAAGCTACCGGCACATCGCACTGACCGACCCGGAAAGTACTGCGCTGGTGCAATCACTGGTCGAGAAGAAGTTCATCGTCAGCTACGAGCGCAGCTTCCTGCGCCCGATGCTGCCCTGATCGCCATCACGCGGGGGCGCCGCACACAGCGGCGCGCTCGGCAACGTGTCGCAAACTGTCGAAGTTGATGTTGGCACCGGAGTCGATTGCCACGAAGGTCTGACCGCGCACAGCGGTTCGCGCCACGTATTGCTTGATACCGGCCACGGCCAGGGCGCCGGAAGGTTCGGTGATCGAGCGGGTATCGTCGTAGATGTTCTTGATTGCGGCGCAGAGGTCGTCGTTGCTGACGGTTATCACCTCATCCACGCAAAAGCGACACACTTCAAATCCGTAATCGCCGATCTGCGCCACGGCCACGCCGTCGGCGAATGTGCCAACCGTGGGCAGCACCACCCGTTCGCCCGCTTGCAGGGCCGCTTTCAGGCAAGCTGAGTGCTCGGATTCGACGCCGATGATGCGCACGTCCGGGCGCAGATATTTGACGTACGCCGCGATCCCGGCGATCAAACCGCCACCACCCACCGGGACGAAGATCGCGTCCAGCGCGCCTTGATGCTGGCGCAGGATCTCCATCGCGACGGTGCCTTGGCCGGCAATCACGTCCGGGTCATCGAAGGGGGAAACGAAGGTGCGGCCGGTCTCTTCGGCCAGTTGCAGCGCATGGGCGAGTGCGAATGGAAAGCTCTCGCCGTGCAGCAGCGCTTCGGCGCCGCGACTGCGCACACCGAGGACTTTGAGTTCAGGCGTTGTCGAGGGCATGACGATGGTTGCCGAGATGCCCAATTCGCGTGCCGCCAGCGCCACACCTTGAGCATGATTGCCGGCGGATGCGGTGATCACGCCGCGCACCTTCTGCTCGTCGCTCAACTGCACCAGTTTGTTGTAGGCGCCACGGATCTTGAAGGAGAACGTCGGTTGCAGGTCTTCGCGTTTGAGCAGGATGCGATTGCCCAATGCTTCGGACAAGGCTGGCGCAGCCTGCAGCGGCGTACGCACCGCGATGTCGTAAACCGGCGCGGCGAGGATCTTCTTCACGTAGTGCTCAAGCAGGGTTTGCGGGTCGTTCATCATCGTCTCCTGACTCACCTCCACTGCCGCGACTCCGACAGGGGAAGGTGTTTTTCGTTAAAACCCGGGAGACAGAAAGTAAAAACCCGCCTCTAGGGCGGGTTGGGTGCTGCAGTCGTGAGCTAGCCCGCCAAATGAGGAATGGCGGTAATAATGCTTGGCTGGCAGCGCAATACGGTGGAAGTCATGGACTGGAAATTAGCCCGAGCCCAGCCGGCAAGTCAATGGTCAATTGTGCGTGGCGACTGTAGGCTGGCGGTTCTACTCATCACTTCAAGGAATGAACGCATGATGTCGATCGCCCTACCCCTCACGGCGCTGCTCGCTTTTACCGGTTACACCATTTCGGTGATGCTCCAGGCTGAGCAGTCGCTGATCGACTTCGGCATCAGCCTGATGTCGCGACCGGATACCGCGCAGGTGGTGATCGATCTGTACCTGCTGGCGACGCTGGCCGGGGTGTGGATGGTCAAGGACGCCCGGTCGCTTGGCCGGTCGGTTTGGTCAGTGGTGCCTTATCTGTTGCTGACGGCGTTTTTTGTGTCGATCGGGCCGTTGCTGTATCTGGTGGTGCGGGGGATTCGGGAGCGCAGGAACGTTGTCGATACACCTCAACTGAGCTGATCCGGATTGTGGGTTGACGCTGAACCAGTCTTCGCCAGCAGGCTCGCTCCCACACGGAATGGAGTTGCGCCGGCAAAATGACCTTTGGTTAATGAATCCAGAAAAACTCTGCTGTCAAGCTGTGAGTACCTGTCAACTCTGACAGTTATGCCGCCAGTCCTGATGCAGTAGTTTGAACATTCACCGGGAGTTCACTCCCGCTTGTTCATGCATCAGGAGCGTTGACGATGACCGGATCAAACTCAAAAACTGACAATAGGTTTACTGCTGAGGTGAATGGGGGTGGACGCCCGCTGTTCAGTGCGGACAAGACGGAGCTGTCCCTCAAGTGGCGACCAGATCTGGGTTCCTATTGGCACGGCCACGGCGGACAGCTCATCTCGCAGCCAATTGATAATCAAAATGCATACCTGAATGTGTACGTCCCAGAGGATGTCACGATTGGCACCCACGAGATAACCAAGGATGGCAAGGATTATCGAGCAAGCTATGCCCTCGGCAACCCGGGTGATATTGACGAGTACCCAGCAGTATCAGGTGAACTGATCCTGAGCGTTGTGCCGACTGCTGGCGATGATCGGCTAGAGGGTACTTTCTGGTTCAAGGGCGTACATGAAGATGGACGGCAGAAAGTCGATGTCACGAGTGGCGAATTCAAATTGACTGCTCAGACCGCTTCCACGCCTTCAACCTCAAAATCTGAGTAACACCGTCATTGAGGCAACCGTGTGCCCATCGCGGCCCGTTTGCCTCAGCCATGTTTCACCGCAACAAATGCCGCGGTTTCGTACGGCACCGTTACCACGTCTCTACCGCGCAGTGCCGGTTCCGATGCGATCAAGTCGCGAATCTGTTCGTCGACCTTCGCCCGCTGTGCCTCCGGCAGCGCGGCAATGAAACTGGTAGAGCGCACACGATTGAAAATCACGTCTTCCGGCGAGCCGGTGTGCCCGTGGTGAAACTGCTGCAATTGCAGTGGTCCGAACGCTGGATGCGGAAATGCCGTACGCCAGGCACCGGTGTAATAGCGCGGCGTATCGCCTTCCAGGGCATTGACGATGGCGTCGAGTTTCGGCACCCAACTGGCTTGTGGGTCGCGCAAGTTCCAGATCAGTCCCAACTTGCCGCCGGGCTTGAGCACGCGGGCGATTTCCGTCAGCGCCTCGGCACTGGCGAACCAGTGAAACGCCTGAGCGCAAACCACCGCGTCAACCGAGGCGTCCGGCAGTGGCAAGTCCGTCGCCGTGCCACTGACCGCCAATACCTGAGGCCAGGCTTCAGAGAGTTTTTCCAGCATCTGCGCCACCGGTTCCACGGCGATCACTTGCGCCCCGGTCGCCGCTAAACGCCCGGTGAACTTGCCGGTGCCGGCGCCCAGATCTATCACTGTTTTATGTCCATCAAGGTTCAGCGTGGTTGCCAAC
Source organism: Pseudomonas sp. NPDC087817 (assembly GCF_044742875.1). Classification (NCBI taxonomy): domain Bacteria; kingdom Pseudomonadati; phylum Pseudomonadota; class Gammaproteobacteria; order Pseudomonadales; family Pseudomonadaceae; genus Pseudomonas; species Pseudomonas sp. NPDC087817. The sequence goes on along the minus strand of NZ_JBIUVJ010000001.1, from coordinate 58,869 downwards.
CAATCGCTGACCTGCGGCGGATAATCCGGCCGCCCTTTGACGTAGGTGTCGGCAGCGGTTTTGTAGCCGGCGGCGGAGTGATGAAGCTGATCTTTCATGGCAATTCCCCTTGCGGCAAAGCTTCGGATCAACGGCGGACGCTGACGAGCATAGCGTTTGAATTTACGCCTGCCCTGAACAGTCACTGACAATGCAATGAATAAAATTTCACCCTGTGGTGTTCAAAGTCAGACATAACCCTCTGTGGAGCCTTGCCCATGACTATCCGTTCCGTTATGTTCGCCGCCCCGTTGCTGCTGGTCGCTGCCCTGTCCAGCCATTTGGTGTTTGCCAATGGCGATGAGGACGAGCCGGTCAAGAAGCCCGAATGCCCCAAAGGTCAGGTCTGGGACAGCAAAACCCAGAAGTGCGTGTTGCAAACCAGCCGCCTGCTGCCCGACGCCGACCGCACCGATTATGCCTACCGCCTCGCCAAGGACGGTCGCTACGAGGAGGCACTGGCGCTGCTCGACACCCTGCAACAACCGAACACCGCCAAGGCTCTCAACTATCGCGGCTACGCCACGCGCAAACTGGGGCGCACCGACGAAGGCATCGGCTATTACCTGCAATCGGTCAAACTTGATCCGCAGTACGCGCAAGTCCGCGAATACCTGGGCGAGGCTTATGTAATCAAGGGTCGCGTCGACCTCGCGCAGGAGCAGTTGCAACAGATCAAATCTATTTGCGGCACATCTTGCGAGGAGTACCAGGATTTGGCTGAAGCCATCAACGATTCATCGAAAACCTGAGCATTTATAAAGGACAGCCATCATCGTCAGCGATCAGGCATTCAGAGCAGAACTGGGACAGCATCTAGCGCGACTGTGGCGCTACGGTTTGTTGCTGTCGCGCAATCGGCATGTGGCCGAGGATCTGGTGCAGGCGACGTGCGTGCGGGCGCTGGAGCGTTCGGCGCAATACGTCGCCGGCACGCGCATGGATCGCTGGCTGCTGAGCATTCTGCATTCGATCTGGCTCAACGAAGTGCGCGCCCGCCGCGTGCGCCAAGGTGCCGGACAGGTCGATGCCGACGGGCAACTGGCGTTCGACGGTGAATACGCGGCGCAGACCCACGTCATGGCGGCGCAAGTGATTCGCCGGGTCGATGCATTGCCGGAAACCCAACGCGAAACGGTGTATCTGGCCTACGTCGAGGGCCTGTCGTATCGCGAAGTCGCCGAGATTCTGCAGGTGCCGATCGGCACGGTAATGAGTCGTCTGGCCACCGCTCGGCTGAAACTCGCTGAATACCCGCCGTTGCAAGCGGTGCCGAAGACCACCGGAGGAGACCACTGATGAACCCACCTTCGGATGAGCAATTGGTGGCGTATCTGGATGACGAACTCGACCCGGACTATCGCCATCGGCTCGACGCCGCCATCGCCGAGGATCCGCTGCTCAACTTGCGCGTGCAGTGGCTGAGCCGCAGCAGCCTGCCGTACAAAAATGCTTACGACGAACTGGCGCAGCAAGCGCCGCTGGATCGCCTGCAAGCTCGGCTCGATGCAATTCCCTCACCTGAAACGCCGGGATTGAGCCGGCGCTGGTTTATCGGTGCGGCGGCGGCAACATTGGTCGCCGCAGGTGTGCTGGCTGACCGCTTGGTGTTGGGTTGGCAGGCGCAACAAGCGCATAACTGGCGCGGTTTGGTCGGCGACTATATGGCGTTGTACGTGCCGCAGACCCTCGACCATCTGCCAACGGATGAGGCAACACTGCGTTCGCAGTTGCGTGCTGTCGATGCACGCCTTGGCCTGAATCTTTCAGCGGACGGATTGAAACTGCCAGGCGCCGAATTCAAACGTGCACAAGTGCTTGAGTACGACGGCGTGCCGATCGCGCAGATCGTCTATCTGGATGCCAGGCACGGGCCATTGGCGTTATGCGTGACACGCTCGAACAGCGGCAGTCAGCCCTTGGCGCACGAGCGTCGGCATGAGATGAACGTGGTGTATTGGACCGAGCGTGAACATGCCTGGATGCTGATCGGGCATCACCCGTCGGCGGCACTGGTGCAGATGGCAACGCTGTTGAAATCGCGCGCCATCGGCTAGTGCCTCGACAGGCAAGTTCCAGCCAACGGAACTCGCCTCAGGGGATCAGACATCCACTTTAAAGGTGTCGAGGGTGAACCAGTCGGGTGTTGGGCTATGGAATTCAAGTCGTGAGATCCCCGGCGCATCAAAAGCAACATTGACCGGTGTTCCAAACGACGAGCCTAACGCCTGACGGCCCAGCAGTGACCCGTTGCTGGCGTAGTAAGCCACCGTGCTGTCCTCATAATTCACGCTGAGATGGAAGAAACTGATTCGCGAACAGGCGTTCTTCAATTTGATTTCCACCACTTGCGCAGCCTGGCCGAACGCATCGCGGCCGATGCTCAGAACCTGCCCCTCGATCTGGCCCGGGAAAGATTGGCCGATCTCGGAGCGAGGCATGATCGCGCACTCGCCATCACCGGATTTGAAGGTGATCTGCATAGTCGGCGTTTCCATGATCTCGCCCCGTCTTGCCGTCTGGTCGGGTACACCGGTGAAATCTTCCAGTAACCTCGCAGGCGAATTCAGCACGGTGAAAGCCGGCGACTGGAACGCCACTGCAGCCGATTCGTCGTTGAGCCCGTCAAAGGCTACTTTCAACTCCATGCGCAAGCTTGATCCCGGTTTAAGCTTCGCGAGTTCGCTGCGGGGCAGCGCGTTGTCCAGCCCGCTGGCTATTTCAGGCTCTGTCACTTGAGCAGCCTGGGCAATAATAATCGGGTAATCATTTCCGTTGCGATCGGTGCCGTGCAAGCGAAACCAGCGTAACTGCCCCACCGCCATGGACGGCCAGACCGCACATTGCGCTTGCGCACCGGCGGGGAAATCACCCAGATCGAGCACGCCGTTCCTGGCTTGAGGAATGGTGGGTATCGGCAGCCGTGGATCCCGATCCTCGATCCGCTTGATTGTCACGTCACGATGCGCGGAGGGTTGAGTGGTCGCGCCACGGAGCAACTGCCACGCAAGTTGCACTGTCTTGCCATGACTGGCCGCGAACACCGGAGACGCAATCAGGAAGTTGGCCCGGTGATTCTTGTTGAAAGCGCTCGCCGCAAATGCCGGCGAACCCAGCCCGGCGGCACCCTGGATCACCAGCCGTGCCTTGTCCCCGGGTTTGTCTTCGAGGTATTCCACTCGCGCTGTTACGCCGTCAGGCACAGCCAGAGGATCAATCACGTAACCGGAGCCCACAAGCACAGGCGCCAGAAGGTCCGCAGCGGGTTCACCGATAATGTCGACTTTTTGCACGTATGACCGGTCGAGCTCGCTCCCTTGGCTCACGCGCTGATAGCTGAACACTGCGTGCCCCTTCGCGGCACCGGCAAACGCTGCGTAAGGCAAAGGAATCGAGTAGGAGAACGGCGCGTTCTTCACCAGTTCCTTAAATGTCAGGTGCTCCAGCAACGCTCCGTCCTCACCATAGAAACGCCCCGTCAAGCGGATCTCATCGTCTCTGAGCCAGCTCCGCGATACATAGATTTGTGCGGTTGCCGGTTTGCCGGCCAGTTTTTCCAGCTCGATGATGCTGGCGTCATCGTCAGGATCATTGGGGTCTTCAGTGATGATCGGCGGGTCGTACCAAGTGCCATCGAGGTTGACGTACAGGTACTGGCTGGCCGAATTCGGGCTGTTGACATCCGGGCTGTTCCCGACACGATCGAGCACCGTGTAACGCAACTCGAAACGCGGGTTGTCCCCGCCAGCGCGAAATGTCGCCTCATCGATGGTCATCTGGATGGGCTGCTGTCGATCCGCTTCATCCGCACTGACCGCATGGCTCAGGGTTTTACCATTGCAATACAACACAACGGTGTCGAACGCTCTCATCAACGGGTAGGCGACTCTGACATTGACACCTGCACGCGCCCGGTCGGGATCGACACCTTCATCCAGTGCATCCGGCGGCACTTCAAGCATCAGCTCCGAATGGCCCTCCTCCTCAGGAAACCGATCAACATTCCCCGGACGCTTGTCGTGATAAATAACGGTCAATGGCGCTGACGCCTCAACCTCCCGTCCCCCCGCTCCAAGGCGTATTCGAGGACATTCAGTGGGGTCTTCCACTTGCCCAGCGCCACGTACACGATCACACGTAGCGTCGCCTCGCCGGCGGCGATGATTGCCGACGTCACCCGCTCACCGTTCAGTCGAACCACGTAGACGTCACCGTCCTGGGCGGTGGACGCTGGTTCGATGAAAACCTTTACCCCTTGCGGGTAAAGATAAGTCAGTGCCAGCGGCAGTCCGGCGTCGGCATTTTCAGGCCCGAGGACCGGCTGAGTCATGCCGGGAATACGTGGTTTAACAAGGGTCTTGGCGTCCATAGCGGTTATCCTTTCTGGAACAGGACTCCAATGCGATGTCGGAACAGGAGTCGTGATATGCGCATGAGACACGCATTGCCCGTGTTCGCCTACTGTCAGATCTGACAGGTAAACCGCATAATTCAGCGCAAAACGCTACCGCTGGTCGGAATGCGCGGAAACATCCCGCCCGAATTTGCCGAACAGCCGTTTGGCTGTATAGGAAAACCACTTCTATGCTGAACACGTGATTTCCAAGGAGGATCCACCGATGTCCGTATCTTCTCGCACTGCATTATTGGTGATCGACGTTCAAAACGATTTCGTCCCCGGCGGCCGACTGCCGGTGCCTGAGGGTGATCAGATCGTACCGCTGATCAACAAGCTCTCGCGCCAGTTCAAACAGGTCGTCATCGCCCAGGATTGGCATCCGAAGGGGCACGCTTCTTTCGCCTCCAGCCACCCCGGCCGCAAACCCTACGATGTGATTCAACTGCCATACGGCGAGCAGACGCTCTGGCCTGAGCATTGCGTGCAAGCAACCGGCGGGGCCGAGTTCCACTCGGGCCTGGACCTGCCCCACGCACAACTGGTCATCCGCAAGGGCTGCAACCCTGACATCGACAGTTATTCGGCATTTCTTGAGGCCGATCGGCGCACCACCACAGGGCTGTCCGGTTATCTGAAAGAGCGCGGAATCGACACGGTCTACATGGTCGGTCTGGCGCTGGATTTTTGCGTGATGTTCTCGGCGCTGGATGCGCGGGCGGCGGGGTTCAATGCCTTTGTGGTGCTGGACGCCTGCCGGGCGATTGATATGGACGGTTCATTGGCGGCAGCGATGGACCGGATGCAGAGCGCCGGAGTCCACTTGATTCAATCCACCGAAATTTCCTGACACCCACCCTTTCCCTGTGGCGAGGGAGCTTGCTCCCGCTGGGTTGCGAAGCAGCCCCCTGCGTTCTTGCAATCAAATCGCGGGGGCTGGTTTTACGACGGCTGCGCCGCCGAGCGGGAGCAAGCTCCCTCGCCACAATCAGACGGGTGTCGGTAACCACAATCGGAATCGAGCGCCGCCCAAGGGCGAGGATTCTACTGTGAGCGTTCCGCCCTGCGCTTCCAAGGCCCGGCGGCTGATGGCCAGGCCGAGGCCGAAACCACCGGTTGCCCGGTCACGGCTGCGGTCCAGTCGATAGAACGGCTCGAAAATCCGCTCGCGTTCATCGTCGGGAATGCCGATGCCATCATCGTCCACCCAGATTTCACAACCGCCCGCATTGACCTGCACGCCGATCTGGATACGCCTTTCGCAATAGCGCATGGCGTTGCGCAGCAGGTTCTGGATCGCCCGCGCGGTCAGACGCGGGTCGAGGGAAAAGCGTTCGAGCTGACCGTGCAGCAGCACGTCAATCACGATGTCCGGCGACTCCAGTTCTTCATCGACACTGCCCAGAATGCTGTCGATGAACTCATCCAGTGACACGTCAACCTGTTCCGGCAACTGCGCCGGATTCTGCAAGCGACTATAAGAGAGCAGCTCCAGCACCAGCTCATCCAGCTCGCGAATATGCGCGACCAGGCCTTGCAAGCGTTCGCGGCTGGCGGCCGGCAAGTCGTCGGACAGCGCCAGCGCCAGGCCGAAGTCCAGACGCGTCAAGGGCGTGCGCAGTTCGTGGGATACCGCGTTGAGCAGGTCGCGTTGCTGGTTGAGCAGGTTCTCGATGTCACCGGCCATGGTGTCGAACACATTGGCCAGGCTGCCAATGTTCGAACTCGGGGCGATTTTCGTGCGTTCGCTCAAATGGCCTTTACCGAAGCGCTCGGCAGTGCCTTTGAGGCGTTCCAGATCACGCCAGTGCGGGCGTAACCAGATCAACAGGCAGGCGAGCAGCGTCGCGCCGATCAATACGTTGATGCTCCAGTACAACAGATTGACGTCCATCGGGTCCGGCGGCACGACCATTTGCACCACGGTGGTGTCGTCCAGCGGTGTGACCGCGAGCGTGCGCCAGCCCCAGTCGCCGATGCGCACGATGTTCTCGCCACGACGCAGACGCTCACCTTCTATAGCGCTGAAGTCAGCATCGTCGATACGCGCAAGGACGATGTGCAACGGCTGGAAGTCCTTGTCCATCGCCGCCGCCAGCGCTGGCCACTGGTCGTGCGGCACCGCGCGGAACTGCTTGGCGATGAGCGATTGCAGGCCACGGGAATAATCAAGGTTGTAGGTGACAAAACGATCGCGGAACGCCATGACCACCAGATCCGGCACCAGATAGATCGCGGCGCTGTACGACACAATCGTCACCAGATACAGGCGAAACAGGATGCGAAACATCAGCTCAGCATTCCCATTCGGAGCGGCTGAACAGGTAGCCCTTGCCCCACACCGTCTTGATCTTGCGAGCTTCGCCAGCGTGGTCGTCGAACTTGCGCCGCAGCTTGGAAATCGCCACGTCCACCGAACGGTCGGTGCCGTTGAATTCGATGCCGCGCAGGCGTTGCAGAATCTGGTCGCGGCTGAGCACTTCGCCGGCGTGTCGTGCCAGCACCACCAATAAGTTGTACTCACCGCTGGACAGTTCGACCGGCTGATCACGCCAGGTCACCGTGCGTTCGGACAGGTCGATGCACAGATTGCCCATGACGATACGGTCATTGACCGTCAGCGGTTCGCCGAGGCTGCTGCGGCGCAACAGGGTGCGCACCCGGGCCAGCAGCACGCGCGGTTCGCAGGGTTTGGTGACGTAATCATCGGCGCCCATTTCCAGGCCCAGCACCTGATCGTGGCTGTCATCACGGGCGGTGAGCATCAGGATCGGCAGCGTCGCTGAATCGGCGCGCAGCAGACGGCAGACTTGCAGCCCGTCGAGGCCGGGCAGCATCAAGTCGAGGATCACCAGATCCGGTGGACTGACCCGCGCCCGTTCACGCACATGGTCGCCACGGCCGATGACGCTGACGGAATAACCGTTGCGCTCCAGGTAGCTGGAAATCAGTTCGGCGAGGGCGGTGTCGTCTTCGACCAAGAGGATGTTGGGCATGGGTGATCCAGAAAGTGCTGTGGCGACGGGTCGGGCCTCATCGCAGGCAAGCCCGCCCTCACAGAGACTTTGATGTGAACACCACCAATCACTGTGGGAGCGGGCTTGCCCGCGATAGCGATATATCTGTCGCAATAAATTTCAAGGGCTTAAGGATATACGCCCTCGCCCTTCCCTGAGTAAAACCCTTACACAATTTCACACAGCGCCTACAAAGCTTCACCGCTACTCTCGGCGACTGCCCGTAGGATGCGGGCATCAATATTGGGGGTAGTAAATGTCGAACAAACTGCTGGCCGGGCTCGGCCTGATTGCCATGGCGCTGACGCTGAGCGCCTGTGACTCTTCTTCGAACGCCGAAGAGCAGGCACCGCCAGCCACTGTGCGCACCGAGACCATCGAAGCCCGCCCCCTGTCGATCAGCAGTGAACTCAGCGGCCGCATCGCCGCGCCGCGCATCGCCGAAGTGCGCGCTCGGGTTGCCGGTGTGGTGTTGCAACGCACCTATCGCGAAGGCAGCGACGTAAAAAAGGGCGACGTGCTGTTTCGCATCGACCCGGCACCGTTCAAGGCTGACCTGGACAGCGCCGAAGCGGCGTTGCGCAAGGCCGAAGCCAATGCGTTCCAGGCAAAGCTGCAAGAGCAGCGCTACGCCCAGTTGATCGACGACAAGGCCATCAGCGCTCAGGACTACGACAACGCCCGCGCCAATGCCCGGCAAACGGCGGCCGATGTCGCCGCCAACAAGGCCGCCGTGGAGCGGGCGAAGCTGAATCTGGGTTACGCCACCGTCACTGCGCCGATTTCCGGGCGCATCGGTCGCGCGCTGGTCACCGAAGGTGCGCTGGTCGGGCAGAACGAAACCACGCCGCTGGCGCTGATTCAGCAACTCAACCCGATTCACGCTGACCTCACCCAGTCGACCCGCGAACTCAATGAACTGCGCCGCGCCTTCCGTTCCGGGCAGTTGCAGGAAGTCGGGCAGGATCAGGTCAAGGCCACGCTGATTCAGGATGACGGCAGCCTCTATCCGTTGCCGGGCAAACTGTTGTTCAGCGACATCACCGTCGACCCGGGCACCGGCCAGATCATTCTGCGCAGCGAATTCCCCAACCCGGATCTCGACCTGTTGCCCGGCAGCTTCATCCGCGTGCGTCTGGAACAGGCCACGATTGCGCACGGCATCACCGTGCCGCAACGCGCCGTGCAACGAGACAGCGCCGGCGTCGCCCAGGTGCTGACAGTCGACGAGCAAATGCGCGTTGCCGAGCAGCCGGTGCAACTGGGCGCGGTGCAGAACAATCGCTGGATCGTCACCGGCGGCCTGAAACCGGGCGACCGCATTGTGATTGAAGGCCTGCAACACGCCCGCCCCGGCGAGAAAGTCCAGATTGACGACACCCCTCTTCCACTTGCCCAGACCTCTGGTCAGTAAGCAGGACGCTTTTATATGCCGCAGTTCTTTATCGACCGCCCGGTGTTTGCCTGGGTGGTCGCGCTGTTCATCCTCTTGGCCGGTGCGCTGGCCATCCCGCAATTGCCGGTGGCGCAGTACCCCGATGTCGCCCCGCCACAAATCGAAATTTATGCCGTGTACCCCGGCGCTTCAGCGCAGACCGTCGATGAAAGCGTGGTCAGCCTGATCGAGGAAGAACTCAACGGCGCCGATCACCTGTTGTATTTCGAATCGCAAAGCAGCCTGGGCAGCGCCACGATCAAGGCCACGTTCCAGCCGGGCACCAACCCGGAACTGGCGCAGGTCGATGTGCAAAACCGCCTCAAGGTGGTCGAGTCGCGTCTGCCACAAGCGGTGAATCAGCAGGGTTTGCAGGTAGAAAAGGTTTCCTCCGGCTTCCTCTTGCTGATCAGCCTGACGTCCAGTGACGGCAAGCTCGACGACGTCGCGCTCAGTGATTATCTGGCGCGCAACGTGATGAACGAGATCAAGCGTCTCGACGGTGTCGGCAAGGCGCAGTTGTATGGTGCCGAGCGGGCCATGCGCATCTGGATCGACCCGCAGAAACTCATCGGCTTCAACCTGACCCCGGCTGACGTCAACGCCGCCATCGTCGCACAGAATGCGCAGGTTTCGGCCGGCAGCATCGGCGATCTGCCGAACCCGTCCAGCCAGGAAATCACCGCGACCATTCTGGTCAAAGGCCAGTTGTCGACACCGGAAGAGTTCGCCGACATTGTGCTCAAGGCCAACCCCGACGGCTCTACCGTGCGCGTCAGCGATGTGGCGCGGGTCGAGATCGGCAGCCAGGAATATCAGTTCGGCACCCGTCTCAACGGCAAGCCGTCCACCGCTGTTGGTGTGCAGTTGTCGCCGGGCGCCAACGCGCTGAGCACCGCGACACTGGTGCGGGCGAAGATGGACGAACTGTCGCGCTACTTCCCTGCCGGCGTTGAATACAAGATTCCCTACGACACTTCGCCCTTCGTGAAGGTCTCGATCACCAAAGTGGTTTACACCTTGGGCGAGGCGATGTTGCTGGTGTTTGCGGTGATGTTCCTGTTCCTGCAAAACGTCCGCTACACGCTGATCCCGACGCTGGTAGTGCCCGTGGCGTTGATGGGCACGTTCGCGACCATGCTGGCACTGGGTTTCTCGATCAACGTGCTGACCATGTTCGGCATGGTGCTGGCCATCGGTATTCTGGTGGACGACGCGATTGTCGTGGTGGAGAACGTCGAGCGGATCATGGCCACCGAAGGCCTGTCGCCCAAGGAAGCCACGCGCAAGGCGATGACGCAGATCACCGGTGCGATCATCGGCATTACGCTGGTGCTGGTGGCGGTGTTCATTCCGATGGCCTTCATGCAGGGTTCGGTCGGGGTGATCTACCAGCAGTTCTCGCTGTCGATGGCGACGTCGATTCTGTTCTCGGCCTTCCTCGCCCTGACCTTGACTCCAGCGTTGTGCGCAACACTGCTCAAGCCGATCGGCAAGGGTGAGCATCACGAGAAATCCGGATTCTTCGGCTGGTTCAACCGCCGCTTCGAGCAACTGACCAATCGCTATCAGGGCTGGGTCGGTTACGCGCTGAAGCGTACCGGGCGCTATCTGCTGATCTACGTCGTGTTGCTGGTCGGCCTGGGCCTGTGCTTTGCGCGTCTGCCCTCCTCGTTCCTGCCGGTGGAAGATCAGGGTTACACCATCACCGACATTCAACTGCCGCCCGGCGCGACCAAGAACCGTACGGTGGCCGTGGCTGAACAGCTTGAGGCGCATAACGCCAGCGAGCCGGGAATCAGCGACAGTGTGGTGATTCTCGGTTTCAGCTTCTCTGGCAGTGGGCAGAACGCAGCGTTGGCATTTTCGACGCTGAAGGATTGGTCGCAGCGCAGCAGCGATGATTCGGCCAGCTCGATTGCCGATCGCGCCAATATCGCACTGAGCGAGATAAAGGACGCCATGGCGTTCTCGGTGCTGCCGCCGCCCGTGGACGGCCTCGGTACGTCGAGCGGTTTCGAGTTCCGTTTGCAGGATCGCGGCGGCCTCGGGCACGCGACGTTGATGCAGGCACGCACGGAATTGCTCGCGGCCGCCGAGAAAAGCCCGGTGCTGATGAATGTCCGCGAAAGCGCACTGGCCGAAGCGCCGCAGGTGCAACTGGAAGTGGACCGCAAACAGGCCAATGCCTTGGGTGTGTCGTTTGCCGAGATTGGCAATGTGCTGTCCACCGCTGTGGGCTCGGCGTACATCAACGACTTCCCCAATCAGGGCCGGATGCATCGTGTGGTGGTGCAGGCTGAAGGCGATCAGCGCAGTCAGGTCGATGACTTGCTGAAAATGCACGTGCGCAACAACGCCGGAAAAATGGTGCCGCTGTCGGCATTCGTCCAGGCCAAATGGATTCAGGGCCCGGCGCAATTGACCCGTTACAACGGTTATCCGGCGATTGCGATCTCCGGCGAGCCAACGCAGGGCCATAGCACCGGCGAGGCCATGGCCGAGATTGAACGTCTGGTCGCGCGGGGCCCGAAAGGTCTCGGGCAGGAATGGACGGGCCTGTCGTTGCAGGAGCGTTTGTCCGGCAGCCAGGCGCCGATACTGCTCGGCCTGTCGCTGCTGATCGTGTTCCTGTGTCTGGCCGCGTTGTACGAGAGCTGGTCGATTCCGACTTCGGTGTTGCTGGTGGTGCCGCTGGGTGTGCTCGGTGCGGTGCTGGCGGTGACGCTACGCGGGATGCCCAACGATGTGTTCTTCAAGGTCGGGTTGATTACCATCATTGGTCTGTCGGCGAAGAACGCGATCCTGATCATCGAATTCGCCAAGAGTCTGTATGACGAAGGCCACGACCTGATCGACGCCACGCTGCAAGCGGCACGCCTGCGTTTGCGGCCGATCGTGATGACTTCGCTGGCGTTCATCCTTGGTGTGGTGCCGTTGGCCATCGCCACCGGCGCCAGCTCGGCGAGCCAGCAGGCCATCGGCACCGGGGTTATCGGCGGGATGATCACCGCGACGCTGGCGGTGATCTTCGTGCCGGTGTTCTTCGTCGTGGTCATGAAACTCGTAAAACGCTTCACCAAGCACCATTGAGTCCTGTGGGAGCTGGCTTGCCAGCGATAGCGATGGGTCAGCCAACATCAATGTTGACTGTGCCGCCGTCATCGCTGGCAAGCCAGCTCCCACATGGCTAAGGTGTCTGAACCATCCTGGCCCTCGAGTCCCCATGCGCTTCCTCGCCCGCACCCATCCTCGCCTTTCCGCCGCTGCCCTGCTCGGCCTTGCCACAGGTCTTCTGGCCCCCGCCGACTCCATCGTCAGCAAAATCCTCATCGGCTGGAACGCAGGCGTCTGGACTTACCTGATCCTGATGCTCTGGCTTACTGCGCGTTCCAAGGCACCGGACGTCAAACGCATCGCCGAAGTCGAAGATGAAAACGCCGGTCTGGTGTTGTTCGTGGTGTGCATCGCCGCGCTGGCCAGTCTCGCCACCATCACCTTCGAACTCGCCGGCAGCAAGGATCTGGAAGCCTCTAGCAAACTGCTGCACTACGGTTTCACCGCACTGACCGTGATCGGCTCATGGTTATTGATCGGGGTGATCTTTTGCGTGCATTACGCCCGCCTGTATTACACATGGGATGGCAAGGAACCCGCGTTGCGTTTTTCCGAAGGCCTGACCACGCCCAACTACTGGGACTTCCTGTATTTCTCGTTCACCATCGGCGTTGCGGTGCAAACGGCCGATGTCGGCGTAGCAACGCGGGACATGCGCAAAATCGTGTTGGCACAATCGTTGATCGGCTTCGTGTTCAACACGGCCATTCTGGGTTTTTCAATCAATATCGCGGCCGGTTTGTTCGGCTGACGAGCGCCTGATCCCGGTGCCGCCCGTCGGCACTTGGGTCGAGCGGAACGATCATTCACTTGACGAAAGATTTGATTCTGGTGTTTCCTGAAACCGGTTTCAGTCACATGTAACGACTGACGCCCTATAAATCCAATAACAAGGTTTCACACCGTGAACGACTTTTCCGCCGCCCAGCGCAGCCGCGTGACCATGCTCGATGTCGCCGAACGCGCCGGTGTTTCCAAGGCCAGCGTCTCGCGTTTCATCGGCGATGACCGCGCCCTGCTCTCCGATGCCATTGCCTTGCGCATCGAGCAGGCGATTGCCGAACTGGGCTATCGCCCAAACCAGATGGCCCGCGGCCTCAAACGCGGGCGTACTCGCTTGATCGGCATGCTGGTCGCCGACATCCGTAACCCTTATTCGATTGCCGTGATGCACGGGGTGGAAACCGCCTGCCGTGCGCACGGCTACAGCCTGGTGGTGTGCAACACCGACCGCGATGACGAGCAAGAGCGTCAGCATCTGGCCCTCCTGCGCTCGTACAACATCGAAGGCCTGATCGTGAATACCCTCGGCCATCACCGTGACGAATTGCATGAATTGCACCGCGAGATGCCGCTGGTACTGGTGGATCGCAAGGTCGACGGGCTCGACAGCGACATGGTCGGGTTGAACAACCCGCAGGCCGTGGCAATGGCCCTCGCCCATCTTGAGCAGCGTGGCTATCGCGATGTGCTGCTGGTCACCGAACCGTTTGACGGCACCAGTTCGCGGATCGAGCGGGTCAGCAGTTTTCAGACGCAGGTTGCGCAGCGTTCCGGGTTGACCGGGGCGGTGCTGGAAACGGGCGACGATCTGGCCATTCACCTGCAAACTTTTTTAAACACTCCAGGGCCGGGGCCGAAAGCGCTGTTTTGCGCCAACGGTGTGGCGGCGCTGGCCGCGACTCATGCCTTGCGCAAGATCGGCTCGCAGTTGTTTGAGGATGTCGGGCTGATTGCCCTGGATGACCTGGACTGGTATCCGTTGGTGGGCAGCGGGATTACGGCGCTGGCCCAGCCGACGCAAGAGATTGGCGCGCGGGCGTTCGAGTGTTTGCTCAGGCGACTGCGGGGAGATGATAAGGCGGCGCGGGTGCTGGATTTTGCGCCGGTGCTGGTTGAGCGTGGGTCGACCTTGAGATTTTGCGCTGATTGATCTGACGTCATCGCTGGCAAGCCAGCTCCCACAGTGTCCGTGGCGCACACAAAACCTGTGGGAGCTGGCTTGCCAGCGATGAGGCCCAAAAGAACACCATAGAAACATCTAAAAAAACTTGAACAAAAATGAAACCGGTTTCAGAGGTACACAACAATGAATAAAACTGCCGTTTCCATCAGCCTGTCCAGCTACGGCGCCGAGCTTGTGCGCCAGCGCGGGCAAGACTTTTTTATCGATGTGCTCGCCGCTGCCGGCGCCGATCGCATTGAATGGCGCGAAGAACTTCTAACCCGGGAAAATCCCGCGCAATTGAGCGAAGCCACCGCCGCGCTGGGCCTGCAAAGCATCTATTCGTCGCCGACCGAACTGTGGCTCGCCGGCCAGTCACGCGCTAATCCCGAACTGATCACCTCCCTGCAACACGCCGAGGCGTTCGGTTCAAAGTGGCTGAAAGTCTCGCTCGGCTATTTCACCGACAACTGTGATCTGACAGCTCTGAAACAACTGCTCGACAGCAGCCCGATGCAACTGCTGGTGGAAAACGACCAGACCTTGCACGGCGGCCGCATCGAACCGTTCCAGCGCTTCTTCACGGCGGTGGAACAGCACAGCCTGCCGATCAAGATGACGTTCGACATCGGCAACTGGCAGTGGCAGGACCAGTCCGCCGCCAACGCCGCCCGCCTGCTCGGTCGCCATGTCGGCTACGTGCACTGCAAGGCTGTGGCCCGGCGTGCCGACGGCAAACTGGTGGCGACGCCGCCGGACGTCAGCGACCTGCATCTGTGGGAACAACTGCTGCGGCACATGGCCCAAGGCGTTATGCGTGCGGCCGAGTATCCGTTGCAAGGTGATGATCTGGTCGCGTTGACCCGCGAACACGTCGCCACCCTCGCCCGTCTCGGCCAATCCCGTCTGGAGCCTGCCCATGTCTGAGATCGATATTCTGTCGTTTGGCGAAACCATGGCGATGCTGGTGGCCGAGCAATGCGGTGACTTGGCGCGGGTCGAGCAATTCCACAAGCGCATTGCCGGTGCCGATAGCAACGTGGCGATCGGCCTTTCACGCCTGGGTTTCGATGTCGCGTGGCTGAGCCGAGTGGGTAACGATTCGCTCGGCCGTTTTGTCGTCGACACGTTGACGCGCGAAGGTCTGGATTGCTGGAACGTCGAGGTCGACAACCAGCATCCGACCGGTTTCCAGTTCAAATCCCGCACCGACGATGGCAGCGATCCGCAGGTCGAGTATTTCCGCCGCGGTTCGGCGGCCAGTCATCTGTCGCCGCAGTCGATCAATGAAAGCCTGCTGAGCGCCCGGCATTTGCACGCCACCGGGATTCCGCCAGCGCTGTCGGCCTCGGCGCGGGAGATGTCGCTGGAGCTGATGACGCGCATGCGCCATGCCGGACGCAGCGTGTCGTTCGACCCTAATCTGCGCCCGAGCCTGTGGGCCAGCGAGCGCGAAATGATCAGCGAGATCAACCGTCTCGCCGCCCTCGCCCACTGGGTCTTGCCGGGCTTGAGTGAAGGTCGTTTGCTCACGGGTTTCGAGGACCCGGCGGACATCGCCGCGTTCTATCTCGATCAGGGCGCCGAAGCGGTGGCGATCAAGCTTGGGCCGCAGGGCGCCTATTACCGCACGCAACTGGATCAGGGCTTTGTCGCCGGCGTGCCGGTAGCCCATGTCGTCGATACGGTGGGCGCGGGTGACGGCTTTGCGGTGGGGATGATCAGTGCCCTGCTGGAGCAGCAGAGTTTTGCCGAGGCGGTGCAACGGGCGAACTGGATTGGCAGTCGGGCGGTGCAGAGTCGCGGGGATATGGAGGGGTTGCCGACCCGATCCGAACTCGTTGCTGAATTTGAACACGCCATCGCTGGCAAGCCAGCTCCCACATTGACCGTGGTGCAGACAAAACCTGTGGGAGCTGGCTTGCCAGCGATGAGGCCCTGACAGACCAACGCTTTATTGAACCTGCTGCGACAAAAACAACAAGCTCAGGAGCAACACCATGACAACTGCAACCCTCGCCGCCCGCCGCTGGTGGTACATCATGCCGATCGTGTTCATCACCTACAGCCTGGCGTATCTCGATCGCGCCAACTACGGCTTCGCCGCCGCATCGGGCATGGCCGCCGACCTGATGATCACGCCGGGGCTGTCCTCATTGCTCGGTGCGCTGTTCTTCCTCGGCTACTTTTTCTTCCAGGTGCCGGGCGCGATCTACGCGCAAAAACACAGCGTGAAGAAGCTGATTTTCGTCAGCCTGATCCTCTGGGGTGGCCTGGCCACATTGACCGGCGTGGTCTCCAACGCCTATTGGCTGATCGTTATCCGCTTCATGCTCGGCGTGGTCGAAGCGGCGGTAATGCCGGCGATGCTGGTCTACCTGTGTCACTGGTTCACCCGTGCCGAACGCTCGCGGGCCAACACCTTTCTGATCCTCGGCAACCCGGTGACCATGCTGTGGATGTCGGTGGTTTCGGGTTATCTGGTGCAGCATTTCAGCTGGCGCTGGATGTTCATCATCGAAGGTCTGCCGGCGGTGCTTTGGGCGTTTATCTGGTGGAAACTCGCCGATGATCGTCCGGCCCAGGCCAAGTGGCTCAGCGAGCAAGAAAAGCACGATCTGGAAAGTGCCCTCGCCGCCGAACAGGTGGGCATCAAAGCGGTGAAAAACTACGCCGAGGCGTTTCGTTCGCCGAAGGTGATCATTCTGGCGTTGCAGTTTTTCTGCTGGAGCATCGGCGTTTACGGCTTCGTGTTGTGGCTGCCGTCGATTCTCAAGGCCGGCGCGCAAATGGACATGATCGAGGCCGGCTGGCTGTCGGCGCTGCCCTATCTGGCGGCGGTGATCGGCATGCTCCTGGTCTCGTGGGGCTCGGACAAACTGCAAAAACGCAAACGCTTTGTCTGGCCGCCCCTGTTGATTGCCTCGATTGCCTTTTACGGCTCCTACGCGCTCGGTGCCGAGCATTTCTGGTGGTCGTACACGCTGCTGGTGATCGCCGGCGCCTGCATGTATGCGCCTTACGGACCGTTCTTCGCCATCGTTCCGGAGATCCTCCCGGCCAACGTCGCCGGTGGCGCGATGGCGCTGATCAACAGCATGGGTGCGCTCGGTTCGTTCGGCGGCTCGTATCTGGTCGGTTATCTGAACAGCTCCACCGGATCGCCGGGTGCTTCGTACCTGCTGATGAGCGGCGCGCTGCTGCTGTCGGTGGTGCTGACAATTTTCCTCAAGCCCGGCGCCAGTGATCGCGTCGTGGCCAAAGCCGTTGCCACGCGTGCCGTGCCGGCGCATTCCTGAAGAGACTTTTGCCATGAAAAAACACGTCGTGCTGTACAAGAAACTCTCGCCCGCGCTGATGGCGCGGCTGCAAGCACAGTTTGATGTAACGCTGATTGAAAGCCTCGACGCCCAAGGCCTGATGCAACTGCGCGATGCCCTGCCCCACGCCCACGGCTTGCTCGGTGCCAGCCTGAAACTCGACGCCGCGTTGCTCGATCTGGCGCCGCAGCTGGAAGCGATTGCCAGCGTCTCGGTGGGCGTCGATAACTACGACATCGACTATCTGACCCGGCGCAAGATCCTCCTGACCAACACCCCCGACGTGCTCACCGAAACCACTGCCGACACCGGTTTCGCCTTGATTCTGGCCACGGCCCGGCGTGTGGTGGAACTGGCCAACATGGTGCGCAGCGGTCAGTGGCAGCGCAATATCGGCCCGGCCCATTTCGGCACCGATGTGCATGGCAAGACACTGGGGATTATCGGTATGGGCCGGATTGGCGAGGCGTTGGCCCAGCGCGGGCATTTCGGTTTCGGCATGCCGGTGCTGTATCACAGCCAGTCGCGCAAACCGGCGGTCGAAGAGCGGTTTGCTGCGCAGTACCGCAGCCTTGAGGAGCTCTTGCAGCAAGCCGATTTCATCTGTCTGACCTTGCCGCTGACCGCACAGACCGAAGGCTTGATCGGCGCTGAGCAATTTGCGCTGATGCGCCCGGAGAGCATTTTCATCAACATCTCGCGGGGCAAGGTGGTGGATGAGGCAGCACTGATCGACGCGCTGAGCCAGCAACGGATTCGTGCGGCTGGGCTGGATGTGTTCGAACGTGAGCCGCTGAATCATGACTCGCCGTTGTTACAGTTCGACAATGTGGTGGCGACGCCGCATATGGGCTCGGCGACCCATGAAACGCGGGAGGCGATGGCGCGCTGTGCGGTGGAGAATCTGCTGGTGGCGTTGGCTGGCGATAAACCTGCGAATCTAGTGAATCCATTGGCCTGGCAGGGCTGAGATCTGCATGGCCTGAGCTGGCCTCATCGCTGGCAAGCCAGCTCCCACAGATTCTTCAGTGTTCATCAAATCGGTGAGCGACACAAAACTCTGTGGGAGCTGCCTGCCTGGCAGGGCTGAGATCTGCATGGCCTGATCTGGCCCCATCGCTGGCAAGCCAGCTCCCACAGATGCTTCAGTGTTCATCAAAACCCTGTGGGAGCTGGCTTGCCAGCGATGGGGCCAGTGAACACGCTGCAAAACCATCAGGCACTGCGCGCCTGTAACAGCTGCGCCGCGCACAGGGCAATCCGCGCACAGGCATCCGCCAGTTTCACCCGGTCCAGCACCAGCCCGAGGCGGATATGCCCCGCCGCACTCGGCCCGAACGCCTCTCCGGCCAGCACCGACACGCCGTAACCTTCGAGCAACCGCTCGGCAAACGCCTGCGCGCCCAATCCGGTCTGGCGCACATCGACCATGACGAACATCCCGCCATCCGGTCGTATCGGCTGCAATCCCGGGCACCCGCGCAAGCGTTCGCACACCAGGTCCCGGCGCAGGCGATATTCCTCGCGCATCTGCGACACTTCCGGCAGGTCTGAAGCCAGCGCGACTTCCGCGGCTTTCTGGACAAAGTCCGGCAAGCCGAACAGCATGCTCAACGACAGATTGACCAGATGTTCGGCCAACGATTTCGGGCCGATCGTCCAGCCGATACGCCACCCGGTCATGGCGTGGGATTTCGACAGGCTGTTGATCGTCGCCGTGCGTTCGGCCATCCCCGGCAGGCTCGCCGGGCTGATGTGTTGGCCTTCGTAAAGGAGTTCGCTGTAGACCTCGTCGCTGATCAGCCACAGGTCATGATGAATGCACAGCGCCGCCAGTTCCTGCCAGATCAGCAGCGGCAGGCTCGCGCCGCAAGGGTTGTTGGGACTGTTGAGCAGCATGGCGCGGGTCTTCGGCGTGATCCGCGCGGCGACATCGGCGGGGTCGACGCGAAAGCCGTTTTCCGGACGCACCGGCACCGGCACCACGGTCGCGCCGCAAGCGCCGAACACCCCTTCATAGGTGACGTACATCGGCTCGGCGACGATCACCTCGTCGCCCGGGTCGAGCAAGCATTGCGCCACCGAATACACCGCGCACTGCGCTCCGGGCATGACAATCACATGATCGGCGTCGACTGCCTGACCGCTGCGTTGCCGGTGGCGTGCGGCAATCAACTGACGCAGCGCCAGCCGGCCACGGACTTCGGAATAATGCGTATCGCCCGCCAGCAGGCTGTCGATGGCGCCGTGGACGATCGGCAGTGGTGTATCAAAATCCGGGTCGCCCACGCTCAGCAGCAATATGTCGACACCCTCGGCGCGCAACTCCAGCGCTCGGTCGTGAATCTGCCAGGCCGCTGCTCCCTCCCCGGCGATTCGTTGGGTCAAGGCTGAATAGCGCATGTACGTCTCCTGATTGCGCAGTCTCCAGCCTTCACCGTATCTCAAATCACGAAACGCGCCACCATGGCGTTCAAATCCACCGCCAGACGCGACAGTTCGTGAGTCGCGGCGCTGGTCTGGTTGGCGCCTGCGGCCGATTGCGTGGCCAGATCGCGGATGTTGACCAGGTTGCGGTCGACTTCACGCGAGACTTGCGCCTGCTCTTCCGAAGCGCTGGCGATGACCAGGTTGCGTTCGTTGATCTGGTGGATCGACTGGGTGATCTGCTCCAGGGCAACGCCGGCAGCGCGGGCCATTTCCAGGGTGGACTGGGTGCGTTGATTGCTTTGCTGCATCGACGAAACCGCTTCACCGGTGCCGTTCTGGATGCCGGCGACCATTTTTTCGATTTCCTGAGTCGACTGCGCGGTGCGATGGGCCAGTGCGCGCACTTCGTCCGCGACCACGGCAAAACCGCGCCCGGCCTCACCGGCACGCGCCGCTTCGATGGCCGCGTTCAGCGCCAGCAGGTTGGTCTGTTCGGCAATGGCGCGGATCACGTCAAGCACTTTGCCGATATCACGACCTTGCGCGGCCAGGCCTTCGATCATTTGCGCGGTGTTCTGCACGTCGTGGGTCATGGTCTGGATCGCGTCGACGGTTTTCACCACTTGATCGCGACCTTCACGGGCGGCGTGGGTCGACTGGTTCGAGGCTTCGGACGTCGACACGGCGTTGCGTGCAACCTCCTCGACCGCCGCGGTCATCTCGTTGACGGCGGTGGCGGCTTGTTCGATTTCGTCGTTTTGCTGTTGCAGGCCGCGAGACGCTTCTTCAGTCACGGCGCTGAGTTCTTCGGCGGCGGCGCCCAGTTGCGTGGCGGAACCAGCGATCTGCTCAATGGTTTTGCGCAGGTTGGTCTGCATCGCGGCGAGGGCGGCGAGCAGGCGCGCCGGTTCGTCCTTGCCATCGACTTCGATGAGTTTGGTCAGGTTGCCACCGGCGATGGTTTGCGCCGCCTCAACGGCACGGTTCAGCGGAGTGACAATGCTGCGCGTCAGCAACAACGCCAGCAACACTGTAGCGAGCGCAGCGACAACCGCAACGATGACGATGCCAGTGATGGCGCTGTCGTAATGCTCGCCCGCCTGCATGGACGCGGTTTTGGCGTCAGCGGCGTTGATCGCGATCAGCTTGTTGAGCTGCTCGCCCATCTGGTCGGTGCCGTCCTTGATCCGCGTGTTGATCAGGGTGCGCATCTCGTCGAGCTTGTCCTGGCGCGACAGGTCCATCATCTGGTTTTGCGCTTGCAGGTAGTTGTCCAGGGTCGTCGCGAAAGACTGATACAGCGCCCGCTCTTCCGGACCGGCCGGCAGCGCGGCGTAAGCGGCCTGGGCACTGCGCACCTTGTCGACCAGCACGCCAATGCGGGTCTGCGCCTCCTGCAAACCGGCGGCCTCGCGATTGACCAGCACGCGGAACGACAAAATCCGCAGGCGCAGGACGTTTTCCGTCACCACGCTGAGTTGCGTCACGCTGGGCAGTTGCGTCGAATCCATGTCGACTGAAGCCTGGCGGATGACCGACATGCGGTTGACGGCGAACACGCCAAGCACGATCACCAGCAAGGCAATAAAGGCAAAACCGAGGAAGGCACGGGGCGCGATATTGAGGTTACGCAAGGACATAGTTGGACTCTCGGAAGATAGAAACTACGAGCATCCATGCCGTGATCACTGACCCGTGGGGCGGGCTTCGGTCCGGCGTCACTGTTATTAGGGAGTTTTGTGCGCGCCTGATAGCTGTATCGGCCAGGCTTTAGGAAGATTGTGGGTCAAGAGCAAATATTTTTCAGGGTGTTACGACAATGAAACATCTTGAAGCTTCTCCGGCTCCTGTGGCGAGGGGATTTATCCCCGTTGGGCTGCGAAGCGGCCCCTTACAACCCTTCAGGCACTTCGCATACACAGGATTGGCGACTGCTGCGCAGCCGATCGGGGATAAATCCCCTCGCCACAAGGTTCTCGGTGCCGTTCAGGACGGGTGTCTGGCCAGTTGCCAGACGCGGGCGATGTCGGTGGCGCGTTCGCGCAGCAAGCGTGGCGCTTCGGCGCAGGCCTTTTCCAGTGTCATCGGGCCGCTGGTCACGGCGAATGCGGCATCGATGCCGTGCGCGTAGAGTTCCTGATAGCCCTCCCCCAGGGTCCCGGCGATCACGATCACTGGAACCTGCGCCTGCTTGGCAATCCGCGCGACGCCGAACGGGGTTTTGCCGCGCAAGGTCTGGGCATCGAAGCGACCTTCGCCCGTGATCAGCAGATCTGCGCCGTTGACCGCCTCAGCCAATCCGACCAGCTCGGCGACCACTTCGACACCGGCCTGAAACTGCGCGCCAAGAAACGCCTTGGCCGCGAAACCCAAACCACCTGCCGCGCCGCTGCCCGGCTCATCGCGCACGTCTTTGCCCAACGCTTGCGCGCACAGCTCGGCGAAGTGGCCGAGGGCCTGATCGAGTTGTTGGACCTGCACGGGCGACGCCCCTTTCTGCGGGCCGAAAATCGCCGAAGCACCATGGGGTCCGCACAGCGGATTGTTGACGTCGGCGGCGATGTCGAAACGCACCTGCGCCAGGCGTGGGTCCAGCTCGCTCAGATCCAGTCGCGCCAATTGCGCCAATGCCAAACCACCCGGCACCAGCGCTTGCCCTTGAGCGTCGAGCAATTTCACCCCCAGTGCCTGCATCGCCCCGGCGCCGCCATCGTTGGTTGCGCTGCCGCCAATCGCCAGAATCACCCGCTGCGCACCGGCATCCAGCGCCGCACGAATCAGTTCGCCGGTGCCGAAGGTGCTGCTGATGCACGCATCGCGCTGACCCAGCGGCACCAATTGCAGACCGCTGGCCTCGGCCATTTCGATGATTGCCGTGTGGTTGTGCGGCAACCAGCCCCATGCGGCGTCAACCGGTACGCCCAACGGGCCGCGCACGCGGGTGCGGCGCAGTTCGCCTTCACACGCGGCGAGAATCGATTCGACGGTGCCTTCCCCGCCATCGGCCATTGGGCACTTGACCAGTGTGGCGTGTGGCCAGACTTGCGCCAGGCCCAGCGCAATGGCCTCGGCAACGCCTTGGGCACTCAGGCTGTCCTTGAATGAATCGGGGGCGATGACGATTTTCATGCGAATTCTCCTGTTCGAATGCCCTCATGCTGCCAGTCGGCATGCGCATTGACGCCTGTCCGCTGCACAAATGGCGCGGGGGTTTATTGTTCATTTCTACAAAAACCCTGAAATGGATGGCGAATGTCCCGGCCTCATCGCTGGCAAGCCAGCTCCCACAGGTTCAAAGGCGTGCCCAGCATCGAGGGCACACATAAACCCCTGTGGGAGCTGGCTTGCCAGCGATGGCGTCAGTGACATCACCCGCTTAATTCGGGTCAGTCTGCGGTAGCAGTTGCACGCCAAGGTAGAGGGCCAACATCCCCTCCAGCCGTAACGGATCAACACCGCTGATCTCGGCAATCCGCTCCCACAGGTTCAAAGGCGTGCCCAGCATCGAGGGCAACACATAAACCCCTGTGGGAGCTGGCTTGCCAGCGATGGCGTCAGTGACATCACCCGCTTAATTCGGATCAGTCTGCGGTAGCAGTTGCACGCCAAGGTAGAGGGCCAACATCCCCTCCAGCCGTAACGGATCAACCCCGCTGATCTCGGCAATCCGCTCCATCCGGTAACGCAGGCTGTTGCGGTGAATCCCCAGCGCATCAGCACACGCCTGACTCTGTCCATCGTGGTCACACCAACTGCGCAGCGTCGCCAGCAACTGGCCGTTGCCGTCCTTGGCGATCACTTTGCGCAGCGGTTTGAGCAATTCGTCCAGCGCATCATCGTTGCGATGACGCCACAACATCACCGGCAAGCGGTAGCGATTGAGGATCAGCAAACGCGAGTGCGGCAACACTTCGCGGCCATAGGCGAGCAAATCCGCCACGCGCCGATAACACCGACGCAATCCGGCCAGCCCATCCGCCTGCCCGCCCGCGGCGATGCGCAGAATGTTCCAGCCCAAGGCGTCGAGCTTTTCCAGCAACCGATCATGTTCGATGGTCAGACTCGCCGGCCGGCACCACAGCAACGACGACTTCGCCGACGTCACGCACCAACTGTCCGGGAAGCGCGACGTCAGCCAGGCACTCAGGGCATCGACGGTTTGCCCCGGCCCGTGTTCGGGCCCCAATTCGAACAGATACGGCACTCGGGTCATTTGCGGCTTGAGCCCGAGTTGCTGCGCTTCATCGAGCAAACGTGGCGAGTCCCCCGTTTCACTCAACAGCAACGCCAGCAAGTCATCGCAACGCTGCCGTCGCCATTGCTGTTCGGCTTGCTGATTGCGCTGGCCGACCAACATCTCCGCCGTCATCCGCACCAGTTCGGCGTAAGTGCGCAGTTGTTCCGGCTCGCCGGTAATACCGAGTACGCCGATCAAACGCTGATCGAGCAGCAGTGGCAGGTTGATCCCGGGCTGCACGCCTTTCAGGTGCTGGGCGGTCGGCCCGTCTATCTCCACGACCCGCCCGTTGGCCAGCACCAGTTGCGCGCCTTCGTGGCGAGTGTTGATGCGCTCCGGTTCGCCGCTGCCGAGGATCAGCCCCTGGCTGTCCATGACGTTGACGTTGTACGGCAAAATGGCCATGGCCCGGTCGACGATGTCCTGCGCGAGGTCGTGATCGAGTTCGAACATAACGGAGAAAATCCTTATAGACAGGCACGGACGGTTGTTCACCCGCACAGGGCTTGGCGCAAAACCCTGTGCTCAGGCACAAAGACAATCCGGCCAAAGGTGGCCGAGACTCTCAGGGCGATCAACGTTACCCTTTGCATCGCAAAAAATCATAATAAAGAGAGAGCCGCTATGTCGCAGAGCGCCGCAGCTACCCAGACCATCGAAGACGATAAAAACGCCGTTTATAAACGCATCACCCTGCGTTTAATCCCCTTCATCTTCATCTGCTACCTGTTCAACTACCTCGACCGGGTCAACGTTGGATTCGCCAAACTGCAGATGCTTGATGCGCTGAAATTCAGCGAAACCGTCTACGGCCTCGGGGCCGGTATTTTCTTCATCGGCTACGTGCTGTGCGGCGTACCGAGCAACCTGGCGTTGACCAAGTTCGGTCCACGGCGCTGGATTGCCGTGATGATGATCACTTGGGGCACGCTGTCGACCTGCCTGTTGTTCGTCACCACGCCGACCGAGTTCTACACCCTGCGCCTGTTTACCGGTGCGGCCGAAGCCGGATTCTTCCCGGGCGTCGTGCTCTATCTCTCGCAGTGGTTCCCGACGTTCCGCCGTGGCCGGATCATGGCGCTGTTCATGTCGGCGATCCCGGTCTCGGGTTTGCTCGGCAGCCCGTTTTCCGGGTGGATTCTCAATCACTTCGCTGCGGGCCAGGGCGGCCTCGCCGGCTGGCAATGGATGTTTTTGCTACAAGGTATTCCGACCGTTGTCTTGGGCGCACTGGCGTATTTCCTGCTCAGCGACAACTTCGCCAATGCCAAATGGCTGACCCCGCATGAACGCGCGGTTCTGGAGGCCGATCAGGCCGAAGACTTGGCGAACAAGCCGAAAGCCACTTCCGACTCGCTGATTGCGGTGTTCAAGAACCCGGCGATCTGGGCGTTTGGCCTGATTTATTTCTGCATCCAGAGTGGCGTGTACGCGATCAATTTCTGGCTGCCGTCGATCATCAAGAACCTCGGCTTCAGCGACAACCTGGTGATCGGCTGGTTGAGCGCCATTCCGTATCTGCTGGCGGCGGTGTTCATGCTGCTGGTCGGGCGCTCGGCGGACCTGCGCAAAGAGCGGCGCTGGCATCTGGTGGTGCCGATGCTGATGGGTGCGATCGGCCTGATCATCGCGGTGAATTTCGCGGCCAATCCGGCGATTGCCATTCTCGGTCTGACCCTTGCAACCATGGGGGCGCTGACCGGTCTGCCGATGTTCTGGCCAGTGCCGACCGCCATGTTGAGTGCAGGCGCTGCCGCCGGTGGTCTGGCGCTGATCAACTCGATGGGGCAGATGGCCGGGTTCCTTAGCCCGTACCTGGTGGGTTGGGTCAAGGACAGCACCGGTTCGACCGATGCGGCGTTGTACCTGCTGGCCGGGGTGATTGTCGGCGGCAGCTTGCTGGCGTTGCGCATGACGCGGACATTGCGGGCTTGAGTTGATGCAAGGAAGAGCGGCCCTTTTCAGGGCCGTTTTTTATTGGGGTTTCGGCTTGGTTTTTTGTGGTGTTCTGAGGATCTTTTCCCCCTCACCCCAGCCCTCCCGAAACGTCGGACCGCCCCCAAGGGGGCGAGGGGGAAAGGGAGCCGATCTGCGGGCTTTTCAAGACCTGCGTTCGACTCGGTATTGCACGTCGGCGTACCTCGCTCAAACACTTCGGTCAGTCCCCTCTCCCTCTGGGAGAGGGTTAGGGTGAGGGCTGTACTTTGGCATCCAGTTCAATCACCAGACCACCCGGCATTTGCACGAAAATCTGCGCGATCCCCTCACCCGGCACCTGTGCCAACTGGTACGGCAAACCACTTTCGCGCACCCGCCGCAACACTGTTTCGGCCAACTCATCGGTACGAAAAGCAATGTGGCTCAATTCAGTGTTTTCCGGCAGCGGCTGCTCGATCACATGCACCAGCGCGTGCGCATCCTGATACAGCCAGCGTCCGGGAAACGGAAACGGCGGCCGACGGCCCGGCGTGAGCCCGAGCAACGCCGCGAAATTGTCCTGCAAACTCTGGCCGTCAGCGGTGTTGAACGCCAGATGATCGAATGTCCAGGTCATGCGTATCTCCCGTGGTAATTCATTGATTGCAGTGTCTACCCTTGCCAATCACGGAAAAATCCCGCTAAAACGCAAAGATCTTTAAAGGATTTTTACCAATGAGCTCGATTCTCGATCTGGAGATCTTCGTCCGCGTGGCCGACTCCGGGAGCATTTCCGCCGCTGCCCGCGCCCTGGAACTGACGCCGGCCGCCGCCAGCATTGCCCTGAAGCGTCTGGAAACCCGACTTGGTATCCGCCTGCTCGCCCGCTCCACCCGCAGCATGCGGTTGACCGAAGAAGGTCGGCGCTATCTGGAAAGCGTGCGCTTGGCGCTGGCCACACTGGCCGATGGCGAGCAGGCGCTCAAGCAGCAGACCGAAGGCCTTAGCGGCGTGCTGCAACTGGCGGCACCGTCGGATTTCGGACGCAATGTGTTGCTGCCGTGGCTGGACGAGTTCAAGCGCGAACACCCGAACATCCAATTGCAATTGCTGCTCAACGACCGCCATTCCGATCTGTTTCGCGAGACCGTGGACGTGGCACTGCGCTTCGGAGTGCCGAGCGATTCGACACTGGTGGCATTACCGATTCTGCCGCAACACCGCCGCGTGGCCTGCGCCAGTGCAGACTATCTGGCACGGCATGGCACCCCCCGACACCCCGCCGAATTGTGCGAACACAGCGCCCTGCTCTATCTGCGCAACGGTCGGCCATACAACACCTGGCAGTTCAGTCGTGCGGATGAGGTGCTGGAAGTTGAAGTCCACGGCGACTACCTCAGCGACGACGGCGAAGTGGCCCGCCGCTGGGCGTTGGCCGGGCATGGCATCGCCTACAAGGTCTGGCTCGACGTTGCCGAAGACGTGCGCGCCGGACGCCTGGTGACACTGTTTGATGACTGGCGAGGTGAGCATGCGCCGTTCAACCTGTTTTGCCCGCATCGGGTGCAAGTGTCGGAGCGGGTCAAGGTATTGCAGGCGTTTTTGCAGGAGCGCTGCCAGGCGTTGAGCCGATAATTCACTTTGCCACGTCGCACGCTTCTGGTATTTGATCAGGGTTTCCCACAGGCAAAAGGATTTCGGCATGAGCTATCGCACACTGGGTCACTCAGGGTTGCAGGTGTCCACCCTGACACTCGGCACGATGATGTTTGGCGAACAGACCAGCACCGAGGAATCGCTGCGCATCATCGACAAGGCCTGGGATCAAGGCATCAACTTCATCGACACCGCCGACGTCTACACCAATGGCCGCTCTGAAGAGATCGTCGGCGAAGCGATTGCCGGTAATCGTCATGAATGGGTGCTGGCGACCAAGGTCGGTTTCGGCCCGGTGGACGGTGTGCCGAACCGCAGCGGTTTGAGCCGTAAACACATCTTCAATGGCCTCGATGCCAGCCTGACCCGTTTGGGCACCGACTATCTCGACATCTATTACCTGCACCGCGAAGACCACAACACGCCGCTGGAAGTCACGGTGTCGGCGATCGGTGACCTGATCCGTCAGGGCAAGATTCGTTATTGGGGACTGTCGAACTACCGCGGTTGGCGGATTGCCGAGGTGATTCGTATTGCCGACCAACTGGGTGTCGATCGCCCGGTGATCAGCCAGCCGCTGTACAACATCGTCAACCGTCAGGCCGAAACCGAGCAGATTACCGCTGCGCAGACTTATGGCCTGGGCGTCGTGCCTTACAGCCCGCTGGCCCGTGGCGTGCTGAGTGGCAAGTACGTACCGGACGTGACACCGGACGCCAACAGCCGCGCCGGGCGTCAAGACAAGCGCATTCTGGAAACCGAATGGCGCGTAGAATCGCTGCGCATCGCCCAGCAGATCCAGCAATACACCGAGGGACGAGGCGTTGGCATTGTCGAGTTTGCGATTGCTTGGGTGCTGAACAACAGCGCCGTGACTTCGGCGATTGTCGGGCCGCGCACCGAGGCGCAGTGGGATGCGTATACCAAGGCGCAGGCAGTGAAGATCACGGCGGAGGATGAGGCGTTTATTGATTCGCTGGTCACGCCGGGGCATGCCTCGACGCCGGGCTTCAACGATGTAAGCCATTTTGTGTCGGGTCGCAAACCCCATCGGGCCTGATGTTTCCTCCTGCGCACAGCCCTCTTGCGAATGAGAGGGCCTCGAATGGAAGAAGCCTGGCGATATTGCTTCAGCCCCTGTAATCAGCCGCTTGAATGGACAAGAGTGCGATCAGCCGTGAGCCACCGGTTGAACACTCGATCAAGGCCAAGGATAGATAAATGCTCAGTCGCACTCTGGAGTTCGCGTGGAAGCCTTTGCGCGCGATGTGGTTCAACATACTCGGCGATAAAAAGGGCTTGGGCCAACACCCTTTAGCCACTGCGATTCCGGCTCGCGGATATGGCGCACCTGCCATTGAATACCGCGCGGATGTTGACGGACTTCGGGCAATTGCCGTTCTGCTGGTGTTGATTTTTCACGGTGGTTTTTCGTTATTCCCTTCCGGTTTTATTGGCGTCGATATTTTCTTTGTCATCTCGGGGTATCTGACGACCTCGATCATCATGAAATCGCTGGATAACGGCACGTTCAGCTTCACCGGGTTTTACACCCGACGTATCTGGCGATTACAACCGGCGATAATTGCGTTGTTGATAGCAACGCTGATCATCACAACGTTGCTGTACTTGCCCGATGACTATGTCGACTTTCTGAAAAGTGCCAAGTACACGTCTTTACTTCTCTCAAACCAGTACTTTGCCAATGCGACATCCGGGTACGCCACGCCCGATGCGGCGAGCTTGCCTCTGCTGCACACCTGGTCGCTGGCAATCGAATGGCAGTGGTATCTGGTCCTGCCGCTGGGCCTATGGTTGCTCCATCGCCATGTGGCGAAACAGGCTTTCAAGGCGAGCGTCCTCGGCCTGACCGTGGCTGCCATCGCACTCGCGTCATATCTGTCGGAAACGCTTGCCGATAAAAATTACTACTTCTTCGCCGCTCGAGTTTTCGAATTGATGATCGGCTCCTGCGCCGTCATCTTCAGCACGGACAAGTTCAAGCTTGATCGCCTGAGCGCCTCTCTGATTTGCCTGTTGTCGCTGGCCACGATTGCCTACTGCGCCACTCGCGAAAACATCCTCGCCGGTTTTCCGAACTACTACGCCATCGCGGTGTGTATCGCCACAGCTGCCCTGCTTTGTCGCGGGATAGGCGATGCCAGCATCACCTCAAGACTACTGGCGCTGAAACCGTTGGTATTTGTCGGCACTCTCTCCTACTCCTTGTATTTGTGGCATTGGCCGATCCTCGCCGTCATCAGTTACATGGGCATACCCCTCACCCCGATGGTGAAGGTCGTCTACTTCGCTGTCACTTTTGTGGCTGCCTGGGGTTGCTTCGTATTGATCGAAAACAGATTTCGCAAGGCAAGGACCGGCTTTACCAAAACCCTGGTGCTGCTGATGATTCTGCCCGCGGTCGGACTGTCGCTACTTCACTCTAACGCCAAGAAGCACGAGGGATGGCCTGAGCGATTTGGCGAGGATTCGAGTTACGTCTTCAGTGGTTTGAAAGCTTCTGTACCCGTCCACCGGGAGAAATGCCTGGGTGTGAGTGATGAAGCTGATCCAGGCTGTGTAATGGGCGCTGTGCAGCCAACCGCAAAAGCCTTTCTTTTGGGCGATTCATTTTCGAACCACTACTGGGGGTTTGTTGAAACGCTGGCCAAAGACGCCAACCTTTCGGTGCTCTCACAGGGTTATCCGGCATGTCTGGCGTTGCCCAAGGTCTTTCTCTACGACTCGAAAAAATATAAAAACGGGCTGTATCAAAAATGCCACGACGCAACACAGCGCTACTACGACCTCATCACGAAGAGCCATTTTCAATATGTAATCATTGGTCAATTTTGGGAGGCCTATCTCAGCGCGGATATCGTCACTGAAGTGGATGATCCGCGCAGCCTGGAACTATCCCAACAACGCCTTGGCGCAGCAATCCGCGATGCCCTGGATATCATTGTAGCGTCGGGCGCCACCCCCATCTTCCTGATGAACACGCTGCCAATGCCGGCGGGTATCAATGAATGCCTGTTGAGACAGGTGAAGTTGCGGGGCTGGATGGGCAGTGCCGAACAAAGCAGTCTTTGCGCCTCGTCGACATGGTCGGGCAGTGAAGACCCGGTATTGGCGAAGTTGTTCAGCAATCTGCAGGCGGAATATCCCACGTTGATCCTGATTGACCCGAAAGGAGTGCAATGCGAGGACGGCACTTGTGTAACAACCATCGACGGATTGCCGGTCTATCGTGACATTGGTCACGTAACCGACTATGCCTCTTATAAGCTTGGCGAAATGTACCTCAAGCGTTTCGGCAATCCGTTGAAAGGCACTCAGTGATGTTGTAAATAATGAGCATCCGAACAATATTCAGCACAAAAACCACGTATCCTTCGCGCCCCGTTTGATCACCCACCCGCGAGGACAGTTTGTCTAAAGGTATCGCTTTATCGGTCTCAGCCTCGGTGCTGTTTGCCGTCATGTATTACTACACCTCGCTGCTCACCCCGTTGAGCGGCGTGGAAATCTTTGGCTGGCGGATGCTGCTGACTGTGCCGTGCATGACCGTGTTCATGCTGGTATCCGGTGAATGGCGGCGGGTGCTGGAGCTGGTGCGTCTGATGGTGGCGAAGCCGAAATTGATCGGCGGATTGATCGTCTCGGCAGCCTTGCTCGGCGTGCAGTTGTGGCTGTTCATGTGGGCGCCGCTCAACGGTTACAGTCTCGATGTATCGCTGGGCTACTTCCTGTTGCCGCTGGCCATGGTGCTGACCGGTCGCATTGCCTACGGCGAAAGCCTGTCGTACCTGCAAAAGGTCGCGGTGTTCTTCGCAAGTCTGGGCGTGTTGAACGAGCTGTATCAGGTGGGCGGGTTTTCCTGGGCGACCCTGGTGGTCGTGATCGGCTATCCGTTGTATTTCGTGCTGCGCAAATATCTGAAGACCGACCACCTCGGCGGCCTGTGGGTCGACATGACCTTGATGCTGCCGATCGCCTACTGGTTTGTGCACGGTGGCGAGCAAGGCTTCGGCGTGTTCGATCAATACCCCGGGCTGATGTGGCTGATCCCGCTGCTCGGTCTGATCAGTGCCTCGGCGCTGGTGGTTTACATCATTGCCAGCCGCTTGCTGCCGTTCAGTCTGTTTGGTTTGTTGAGTTATGTTGAGCCGGTGTTGCTGCTCGGTGTGGCGTTGTTGCTCGGTGAGAGCATCAAGTCCGGAGAATGGCTGACCTACATTCCGATCTGGCTGGCTGTAGTGGTGTTGGTGTTTGAAGGGTTTAAACATTTGATGCGCCAACGCCGGCCTTAAGCCTTGCACGGCTCAAAATATGGGAGTTTGTGTGAAGCAAAAAAATCCCGGCGCTGCATCACTGCAGGCCGGGATTTTTCATTTCTGTTGCGGATTACTCGGTGGCAAGCACACCACGGCGCACCTGGTCACGCTCGATCGACTCGAACAGTGCCTTGAAGTTGCCCTCGCCGAAACCATCGTCGCCTTTGCGCTGGATGAATTCGAAGAATACCGGGCCCATCAGGGTTTCCGAGAAGATCTGCAACAGCAGACGCTTGTCGCCCTGCTCCGAAGCGCCATCGAGCAGGATGCCGCGCGATTGCAGTTGATCAACCGGCTCGCCATGGTTTGGCAGGCGGCCTTCGAGCATTTCGTAGTAGGTGTCCGGCGGCGCGGTCATGAAGCGCATGCCGATTTTCTTCAGTTGATCCCAGGTCTTGATCAGGTCATCAGTGAGGAACGCAACGTGCTGGATGCCCTCACCGTTGAACTGCATCAGGAACTCTTCGATCTGGCCCGCGCCTTTGGACGACTCTTCGTTCAACGGGATGCGGATCATGCCGTCCGGTGCGGTCATGGCTTTCGAGGTCAGGCCGGTGTACTCGCCCTTGATGTCGAAGTAACGGATCTCGCGGAAGTTGAACAGCTTCTCGTAGAAGTTCGCCCAGTAGGCCATGCGACCGCGATA
Organism: Pseudomonas sp. NPDC087817; assembly: GCF_044742875.1. Taxonomy (NCBI): domain Bacteria; kingdom Pseudomonadati; phylum Pseudomonadota; class Gammaproteobacteria; order Pseudomonadales; family Pseudomonadaceae; genus Pseudomonas; species Pseudomonas sp. NPDC087817. Next base: position 26,377 of record NZ_JBIUVJ010000001.1, on the reverse strand, counting down.
CACGTTGTGTGTCAGGTGGTCGATGATCTTCAGGCCGGCACCGACCGGATTGCGGTCAACGCCTTCGATAAACACGAAGTCGATGTCATAGATCGAGCTGCCTTCGCCGAAACGGTCGATCAGGTACAGCGGCGCGCCGCCAATGCCTTTGATCGCCGGCAGATTCAGTTCCATTGGACCGGTTTCGATGTGAATCGGCTGGGCGCCGAGTTCCAGTGCGCGGTTATAGGCCTTTTGCGAATCCTTGACCCGGAACGCCATGCCGCACACCGACGGGCCGTGCTCGGCCGCGAAGTACGAAGCGACGCTGTTCGGTTCATTGTTGAGGATCAGGTTGATCGCGCCCTGACGATACAGGTGCACGTTCTTGGAGCGGTGGGTCGCGACTTTGGTGAAGCCCATGATCTCGAAGATCGGCTCCAGGGTGCCAGGGACCGGCGAAGCGAGCTCGATGAATTCAAAGCCCATCAGGCCCATTGGGTTTTCGTATAAATCTGCCATGGTGGCGCCTCATCATTTCTTATCAATTAACCAGGGTTATTTGTCAGTAAATGCTGAGACCGGAGGGTGGCGCACAGGAGATGCCGCGCACACTGCGGGCGAGGAAGTCACCGTAGATCAGTTGAAACCCGAATATCTTCATTGTCGACCCAAGGCTCTTGCGGGCGAGGCTTCTGCTGCCAGAAGACGATTATTATTGTATGCGTAACCCGATTCTACACAGCGTAAATAGGGTTGTCTGCCCTCTCTATAAAATCCGCTTTTCTGGCGAGGGTGCAAGGGGTTTGTTGCACACCGTTCATCACGCATCGCTGACAATGTCCAGAGCTTCAATGAGCCGATCAGCAGCGCAAGCCACTTGCGCCATCTATCATCTCGTCTGGCTCGCCTGCTATTCAGCGGCATGCCAGTGCCCGGCTGCATTCGAGAGCCACACTTTTTCGCGACAGGATGCGCCCATGCCGTTAACCATCAGACCCCGCCGCAAACACAGCGCCCGCATAACCGCAACTCTGCTCAGCGGCCTGCTGCCGGTGTTACTGGGCAGCATGATTCTCTACATGCAGGCCGAACGCACGCTCCAGCAGAGTTCACAGCTCACCGCCGAAGAAGCGTTGCGCCAATTCGAGTTGATGCTCGATAACACCGCGCAAGCCGCCCGGGAGCTGTTGCCGCTGGCCGGACAAACGTGCGAAGACGTCAAACTGGCGCTGCGCGAGCAAGTGACTCGCCGCCCTTTCGTGCGTTCGACCAATCTGGTGTGGGACGACAATCTCTATTGCAGCTCGTTGTTCGGCGACTATAAGGAAGCCGTTAACGCGGGCGACTATACCCAGGGCAAGTTGTGGCTGATGAACGGCAATCCGGTAACCCCAAATACCGCGCTGCTGGTCTACCGGCTCAGCGAAGGTCGCGGCGGTGCACTGACAACGCTGGACGGCTATCACCTGAGCAACGTGCTGCGCTTGATCGGCCGGCAGACGCTGCTGTTGCTGCAAGTGGGCGATAACTGGCTGTCCGCTGATGGCAAAGTCCATCAAGGTGCCCTGCCCGCCCTGCCAGTCGCACAAAGCATGCTCAACTCGTCGCGCTATGCGTTCAGCGTATCGGCCGGTTTTCCCAAGGGCGAGACTTGGCGCTACATGGCCGACGCCTACCCGCCGCTGTTCAGCTTATTGATCTTTTTTGGTGTGATTTCGGGCGCGATCGGCCATGTCTTGCAAAAGCGTTCCACCTCGCCGAGCCATGAAATGCTCCGTGCGCTGGAGGCCGGCGAGTTCATTCCATACTTCCAGCCCGTGGTTCATGGCGACACCAAAAAATGGTCGGGCGCCGAGGTCTTGATGCGCTGGAATCATCCCAAGGAGGGTCTGGTGCGCCCGGATCTGTTTATTCCGTTTGCCGAACATTCGGGATTGATCGTGCCGATGACCCGCGCCTTGATGCAGCAGACCGCAGCGTTGCTAGGACCTCAATCATCGAGCTTCACCACGCCCTTTCACATCGGCATCAATATCACCGCCAACCATTGCCAGGATCTGGAACTGGTGAAGGACTGCCGTGAGTTTCTCGCAGCCTTTGCACCCGGCAGCATCAATCTCGTGCTGGAGTTGACCGAGCGCGAGCTGATCGAGCCGACCGACACGACTCGGCAACTGTTTGAACAACTGCACGCCCTGGGAGTGATGATCGCCATCGACGACTTCGGTACCGGCCATTCAAGCCTGGGTTACTTGCGCAAATTCAATGTGGATTTCCTCAAGATCGACCAGAGTTTCGTCGCCATGATCGGCATCGATGCGCTTTCACGGCATATTCTGGACACCATCATCGAACTCTCGGCCAAGCTTGATCTGGGCATTGTTGCCGAAGGTGTCGAAACTCAGGCACAGGCCGATTATCTGACCGCGCATAACGTCAACTTTCTGCAGGGCTATCTCTACGGCAAACCCATGCCAGCGGCAGACTTCATTAGTGCATTAAGTGACCATTAACTAAATGGAATTAAGCGCAGACCGGCTGGCAAGCCGCACCAAATTGATACAAAAGACCACTGTTGTTACATGAAGACAACTTCAGGATTTACTCCAGACGCATTAACAACTACAATTTTTCTTGCCTGCGCAAAGATTGGCAGGTGAGCCAATTATCACCGAGTCGCTACAAGGCTCTTGGCTTATAGCTTTGTTTGCGGTTGGTATCAGCCAAATACACTATTGGAGTAAAGATATTGTCCAGACTCGCTGAATTTCGTGCAGCTGAAAAGGCCCTTCAGGAACAGCTCAAGCAGCTGGAATCGCTGAAGAACGATGCCGGGCTCAAGAAAGAAATCGAATTCGAAGAAAAGCTCCAGGGGCTGATGAAAAACTACGGCAAAGGCCTGAAAGACATCATCGCCATTCTCGACCCGAATCCGGCTAAATCCGCTCTGCAAACGTCTGCAGCGCCTAAAACCCGCCGCGCTCGCGTGGTCAAGGTCTATCAGAACCCGCACACCGGCGAACTGATCGAGACCAAGGGCGGCAACCACCGTGGCCTGAAAGCCTGGAAGGAACAATACGGTGCCGCTACCGTTGATTCCTGGTTGCGCGGTTAATCCCTCGCCAACATGAAGCCCTGCATGATGCAGGGCTTTTTTATTGACAATATCTAACAAATGAAATGAATTTCATCGAGCAAGTTGCGATTTTTCTGTAACGTCTCTGAGCCAGATACCTAAACATTTTGCTGCATCCTGTTGCGACTGCAGCCCAACCTTAAACTTTGTGCTTAATCCCTTCGGGTATCTAACCGGGGCGCGAAGAGTACAGACGCTTAAAGTTTCAAGCTGTTTCTAGCCGCCGTTATTTCCTCGGCGCTTGCCTTATACACCTCGGCCTGACCGGCATAGGAAAGAACATAAGCCTTATCCGCCTCGACTGCCGCTACGAGCGTTTGCGATAACACGTGCCGGCCATTCTCGGTCACCGTACAAGTCGTTTCCAGCGCGGGCAAAGAACCAAGCGTCGCTGCGTGCACCTTGTTGCAGACACTTTGATAGCCGCCCTGAAAAAAGTCCTTCTGGATTGACTTACGCATCTCCAGCAGCACGCCTTGCAAGTTGACCTGATGATCACTTTCGACCCGGGTCATGGTCAATTCCATCACCATGACCTGATTGCCATCGGCATCGTTCTTGACCGCGCGTTGCCTGGAAACTTGTGCAGACGTATCGGGCAACGCCTCGACCTCCCAGCCAGCGGGCCAAGTGATGCCCGGCGCATCGGCCAGCACCGCAGTCGAGACAAGCCACAAAGCAAAGAAAACTAACGGGGTTTGGCACAGTCGGATCATTGCCGGACACACTCGCGGATTGAGTCATAAAGTCTGAACCCCCGCCCGGGCGCAGGGCAAGCCCGCCCTTTCATTTGGCGATGCCGGCAGGCATGCGTATCATTGCGCCCATTCACTCGCCCATAGTTATTGGAGGGCCCATGAGCCTGCACGAACTGAACACTTTCCCCGGCGTCACCGCCACGCCAGACAGCGCAACCCGCAACTTCGTTTTCAACCACACCATGCTGCGTGTGAAAGACATCACCAAGTCCCTGGATTTCTACACCCGCGTACTGGGCTTCTCGCTGGTCGAGAAGCGCGACTTCCCGGAAGCCGAGTTCAGCCTGTACTTCCTCGCCCTGGTCGACAAAGCGCAGATCCCGGCCGATGCCGCTGCCCGCACCGAGTGGATGAAGTCGATCCCGGGCATTCTGGAGCTGACGCATAACCACGGCACGGAAAACGATGCTGATTTTGCCTATCACAATGGCAATACGGATCCGCGTGGTTTCGGCCACATCTGCATCTCGGTACCGGATATTGTCGCGGCCTGCGCACGCTTTGAAGAGTTGGGCTGCGACTTCCAGAAGCGCCTGACCGATGGCCGCATGAAGAGCCTGGCGTTTATCAAGGATCCGGATGGTTATTGGGTCGAAATCATCCAGCCAACGCCGTTGTAACTGACAGCACAATCCCCCTGTAAGAGCGAGCCTGCTCGCGAAGGCGTCCGTTCAGCCAACATGATCGCTGAATGACACACCACTTTCGCGAGCAGGCTCGCTCCTACATTTGGATTTGTGTCAGGCACAAAAAACCCGTGATCGCTCACGGGTTTTTCATTTCAACGGCTGACGCTTACGCCGGAGCCGAAGTGCGGATCAGGTGATCGAAAGCACTCAGCGAAGCCTTGGCGCCCTCGCCCACTGCGATCACGATTTGCTTGTACGGCACGGTGGTCACATCGCCGGCCGCGAAGATCCCCGGGATCGACGTCTCGCCACGGTTATCGACAATGATCTCGCCACGCGGCGACAGCTCGATGGTGCCTTTGAGCCAGTCAGTGTTAGGCAGCAGACCGATCTGCACAAAGATCCCTTCCAGCTCGACCGTACGCAGTTCGTCAGTGTTGCGATCCTTGTAACGCAGGCCGTTGACCTTCTCACCGTTGCCCGTGACTTCAGTGGTTTGCGCACTGGTGATCACCGTAACATTCGGCAGACTGTGCAACTTGCGCTGCAACACGGCATCGGCACGCAACTGCACATCGAACTCCAGCAGCGTCACGTGCGACACAATACCGGCCAGGTCGATGGCCGCTTCAACGCCGGAGTTGCCGCCGCCGATCACCGCAACGCGTTTGCCTTTGAACAACGGGCCATCGCAATGCGGGCAGTACGCCACACCTTTGTTGCGGTATTCCTGTTCGCCCGGCACGTTCATTTCACGCCAGCGCGCACCGGTCGCCAGAATCACACTCTTGGCTTTGAGGGTCGCGCCACTGGCGAAACGGACTTCGTGCAGCTCGCCATTTTTGCCGGGGATCAGCTTATCGGCGCGTTGCAGGTTCATGATGTCGACGTCGTACTGTTTGACGTGTTCTTCCAGCGCGGTGGCCAGTTTCGGGCCTTCGGTTTCCTGCACGGAAATGAAGTTCTCGATGGCCATGGTGTCGAGCACCTGACCGCCGAAACGCTCGGCGGCGACGCCAGTGCGAATGCCTTTACGCGCCGCGTAGATGGCTGCCGACGCACCGGCCGGGCCACCGCCGACCACCAGCACATCAAACGCTTCTTTAGCGCTGATTTTCTCGGCCTGACGCTCGATGGCGCCGGTGTCGAGTTTGGCGAGGATTTCTTCAAGGCCCATGCGGCCCTGACCGAAGTTTTCACCGTTGAGGTAGATACTCGGCACGGCCATGATCTTGCGATCGTTGACTTCGTCCTGGAACAGCGCGCCGTCGATGGCGACGTGGCGGATGTTCGGGTTGAGCACGGCCATCAGGTTCAGTGCCTGAACCACATCCGGGCAGTTCTGGCACGACAGCGAGAAGTAAGTCTCGAAGCTGAACTCGCCTTTGAGCGAGCGGATCTGCTCGATCACTTCAACACTTGCCTTCGATGGGTGGCCACCGACTTGCAGCAGGGCCAGCACCAAGGAGGTGAATTCGTGCCCCATCGGGATGCCGGCGAAACGCAGGTTGATGTCAGCACCGGGGCGATTGATCGAAAACGATGGCTTGCGCGCATCATCACCGCTGTCGATCAGGGTAATTTGGCTCGAAAGACTGGCAACGTCTTTCAGCAGTTCCAGCATTTCACGGGATTTCGCACCGTCGTCGAGGGAGGCAACGATCTCGATCGGCTGGGTGACCCGTTCCAGGTACGATTTCAACTGGGCTTTAAGATTGGCGTCCAACATACGGGCGATCTCCTGAATAAATTTGAGGCGAAAAAAAACGCCCGAGCGAATCTCGCCCGGGCGTTTTTATTGGGCGGTGCAGCGTACTTAAGTAGGTGCGGAGTCCCGCCCTGAGTTGCGTGTCACGGACTTAGATCTTGCCGACCAGGTCCAGCGACGGAGCCAGAGTGGCCTCGCCTTCTTTCCACTTGGCTGGGCAAACTTCGCCTGGGTGAGCAGCAACGTACTGAGCGGCCTTGATCTTGCGCAGCAGCTCGGAAGCGTCACGGCCAACGCCGCCATCGTTCAATTCAACGATTTTGATCTGACCTTCAGGGTTGATCACGAAGGTGCCACGGTCAGCCAGACCAGCTTCTTCGATCAGTACGTCGAAGTTGCGGGAGATGACGTGGGTCGGGTCGCCGATCATGGTGTATTCGATTTTGCCGATGGCTGGCGAAGTGTTGTGCCAGGCAGCGTGGGCAAAGTGGGTGTCGGTGGAAACGCTGTAGATTTCCACGCCCAGTTTCTGGAAGGCAGCGTAGTTGTCAGCCAGGTCTTCCAGTTCGGTTGGGCAAACGAAGGTGAAGTCGGCTGGGTAGAAGAACACGACCGACCACTTGCCTTTCAGGTCAGCGTCCGAGACTTGAACGAAGTCGCCGTTTTTGAATGCGGTAGCTTTGAACGGTTTTACTTGGCTGTTGATGATAGGCATTGATGACTCTCCGTCAGGGTTGTGAAGTTGATGGGGTGAATCCTACCCACTCACTCGACGGATGGCTCATTGGCAAACCTGATGCTGCTGATTTGTTTTCGCTATTAGCTGACTGTATTAATAGAAGAAAACGATATCTAGGGCGAAGCCGGTTTATCCGTAATCCGAGCCATCCCTTGAAAGGGGCTGGCTTCAACATAGCGCATGGCTGACTTCATGTCCTTCCAGCCGACGTAACTCATCAACGATTTCAGATCCCAGCCGCTTTGATGCGCCCAGGTGGCAAAGCCGCGGCGCAGCGAATGGCTGGTGTAGTTTTCGGCGGCAATGCCGGCGCGCTGCAACGCCTGGCGCAGCAGCGGGATGATGCTGTTGGCGTGCAGCCCCTCCTCGTTCAGGTTGCCCCAGCGGTCAATGCTGCGAAAAACCGGGCCGCGCACCAGTGCCGCTTCGGTAATCCAGTCGATGTAGGCCTGCACCGGGCAGAGTTTGAGCAGCGCCGGGGCTTGATAAGTTTGCCCGAGGTTTTCCCGATCCCCCTTGCTGCGTGGCAAATACAAAGTAATGCCTTTGCCGGCGTGCGCTTGCACGTGTTCGATTTGCAGACGACACAACTCATCGCTGCGAAAGCCACGCCAGAATCCCAGAAGAATCAATGCACGATCACGGTAAGCCTTGAGCAGTAACGGGCGGTCCTGCTGCTCTCTGGCGGTTTGCGCTTCATGTTCAAGCCAGTCATTCACTCGTTGCAGATCCTGTAACTGCAAAGGTTCGGCCTGCTTCTCCTGCGCCGGATGCAATGCGCGAATGCCTTTGAACACCTTGCGCACCACCGGCGCTTTGGTCGGATCGGCGAAACCCTGACTGTTGTGCCATTGCGCCAACGCCGACAGACGCAACTTCAGCGTATTGATTGAAAGCTCTCCGGCGTGCGCCACCAGATACCTCGCGACGCTATCGGCCGTCGCCGGCAGGAAACCTCCCCACTTCACTTCGAAATGCTCGATGGCGGCGCGATAGCTACGGCGGGTGTTGTCACGGGTGGCGGCTTGCAGATAGCGATCCAGATCGCTCATGGGCAGTTTTCTCGCAGGCGTACTGATTCAAGAATGCAGAAGCGCATTTTGCCGCCTGACACTGGGTAATACCAGTATATCCCGCGTCTTTTATATCAAAGATTTAACTTTATTTTCAGCGTGGTACACTGCGTACTTTAGTGGCATGTACCACAGTACGTAAACGTAGGAGTTCACATGGCCCGTGGCGGCATTACCAAAGCCCTGGTGCAGATCGCGCGCACCGCGATCCTCGCCCGCGGCGAACACCCGAGCATCGATGCAGTACGCATTGAAATGGGCAATACCGGCTCGAAAACCACGATCCATCGCTATCTGAAGGAGCTGGATGACGGCGCTCAGCCCATAGAAGCTTCGGCAGAGCCCATCGATGATGAATTGGCCGCCCTCGTCTCTCGCCTCGCTCAGCGCTTGAAAGAACAGGCGCAAGAGCCCATTGAACAGGCTCGTGAACAGTTTGAGGAGCAGCGCGAGGCTCTGGAGTTGGAGCTGAAACAGACTCGCCAGGCGCTGGAAAAGCTCGAACACGAGCACGACATTCAAGGTGCCGCGCTGGAGCGCGAGTCCGAGGCGCTGAGCAACACCCGTTCGATGCTGCAGACCGAACAGACCCGCAATGCTGGTCTGAATCAGGCATTGGCAGACTTTGAATTGCGCTTGCAGGACAAGGACGAGCAGATCCGGTCGCTGGAAGAAAAGCACCTGCATGCCCGCGATGCGCTGGAGCATTACCGCAACGCCACCAAAGAACAGCGCGAGCAGGAACAGAGCCGCCACGAAGCACAAGTGCAGCAGATTCAGGCCGAACTGCGTCAGGCACAACAAAGTGCACTGGTACGCCAGGACGAAATCACTCAACTGCACCGCGACAACGAACGCCTGCTCACGGAAAACCGTGGCACCCAGCGCGAACTGAACCTGATGCAGGACCAGCTCAAACACAGCAATCAGCGTCAGGATCAACTGCTCGAACAAGCGGCCCGCGTCGATAGCGAACGCACCCTCCTCCAGGAACGGCTGCGCGTGGCGACGCTGGAAAGCCAGACACTCAAACAGAGCGTCGACGAACAAACGCTGCTGAATCAGTCACTGAAAAAGGAATTGAGCAACACTCAGGCGAGCCTGGAAGAAAGCCAGCGCCTGGCAGCTACCATCGCGGCAGCGCCAGACTCGGCCAAACCGAAAGACGCTTAAGCGCCGACCGGTGTACGCATGGTGACAAACTCTTCGGCGGCCGTCGGATGCACTCCGATTGTGTCGTCGAAGTCACGCTTGGTCGCGCCAGCCTTCAGCGCAATCGCCAGTCCCTGGACGATTTCGCCGGCATCCGGACCGACCATGTGGCAACCGAGGACTTTATCGGTCTTGCCGTCGACTACCAGTTTCATCAGGGTTTTTTCCTGACATTCGGTCAGGGTCAGCTTCATCGGCCGGAAGCGGCTTTCGAAGATCACCACGTCGCGGCCGGCTTCGCGCGCTTCCTCTTCGGTCAAGCCGACCGTGCCGATGTTCGGCAGACTGAACACTGCGGTCGGGATCATCTTGTAATCCACCGGACGATATTGCTCCGGTTTGAACAAGCGTCGTGCCACCGCCATGCCTTCGGCGAGAGCCACTGGCGTCAATTGCACGCGACCGATCACATCGCCCAGCGCCAGGATTGATGGCTCGCTGGTCTGGTACTGCTCGTCGACTTTGATGAAGCCCTTGTCGGTGAGCTGCACATCGGTGTTTTCCAACCCCAGATTGTCCAGCATCGGACGGCGACCGGTGGCGTAGAAAATGCAATCCGCTTCCAGCACGCGACCATCCTTGAGCGTGGCTTTCAGACTGCCATCGGCCTGCTTGTCGATTCGCGCGATGTCAGCATTGAACTGCAGATCCAGGCCGCGCTTGGTCAGCTCTTCCTGCAAATGCTTGCGTACCGAACCATCGAAGCCCCGCAAGAACAAATCACCGCGATACAGCAGTGTGGTGTTTGCGCCAAGACCATGGAAGATCCCGGCAAATTCGACCGCGATGTAACCACCACCCACGACCAATACCCGCTTAGGCAGTTCTTTCAGGAAAAACGCTTCGTTCGAACCGATCGCATGCTCGCGCCCCGGAATTTCCGGAATCTGCGGCCAACCACCGGTGGCGATCAGAATGTTTTTCGCGGTGAAGCGCTCGCCATTCACCTCAACCTCGTGCGGGCCCGTGATCTTCGCGTGCGCTTCATGCAAGGTCACGCCGCTGTTGACCAACAGGTTGCGGTAAATGCCGTTGAGGCGATTGATCTCGCGATCCTTGTTGGCAATCAGCGTCGCCCAATCGAAATTGGCTTCGCCCAGGCTCCAGCCGAAACCGGATGCCTGCTCAAAATCTTCGGCAAAGTGCGCGCCGTACACCAGCAGTTTTTTCGGCACGCAGCCGACATTGACACAAGTACCACCCAGATAACGGCTCTCAGCCACCGCCACTTTCGCGCCAAAACCGGCCGCAAACCGTGCAGCCCGCACACCGCCGGAACCGGCACCAATCACATAAAGGTCAAAATCGTAGGCCATTTCTATCTCCTCGGCAGGCGATCAGCATACCCGCCGTCATCCATTGGGCAAGCACTGCTATCCATATAGGGGCGGAAAATGAAAAAGCCACCCGAAGGTGGCTTTTCATTACAACCGGATCAAGCGCTCTTAGTAAGCCTTGCCAGTTTTGTAGAAGTTCTCGAAGCAGAAGTTGGTCGCTTCGATGTAGCCTTCAGCACCACCGCAGTCGAAACGCTTGCCTTTGAACTTGTAGGCCATGACGCAGCCGTTCTGGGCTTGTTTCATCAGGGCGTCGGTGATCTGAATTTCGCCACCCTTGCCTGGCTCGGTCTGTTCGATCAGGTCAAAGATGTCCGGGGTCAGGATGTAACGACCGATGATCGCCAGGTTCGACGGTGCGTCTTCCGGCTTTGGCTTTTCAACCATGCTGTGTACGCGGTAGATGTCGTCACGGATCATCTCGCCGGCGATGACGCCGTACTTGCTGGTTTCCTGTGGATCGACTTCCTGGATGGCGATGATCGAGCAGCGGAACTGCTTGTACAGCTTGACCATCTGGGTCAGCACGCCGTCGCCTTCGAGGTTGACGCACAAGTCGTCGGCCAGCACCACGGCGAACGGTTCGTCACCGATCAGCGGACGACCGGTCAGGATCGCGTGGCCCAGACCTTTCATTTCGGTCTGACGGGTGTAGGAGAACGAGCACTCGTCCAGCAGCTTGCGGATGCCGACCAGGTATTTCTCTTTGTCGGTACCTTTGATCTGGTTTTCCAGCTCGTAGCTGATGTCGAAGTGGTCTTCCAGGGCGCGCTTGCCACGACCGGTAACGATGGAGATTTCAGTCAGGCCAGCGTCCAGAGCTTCTTCAACGCCGTACTGGATCAGTGGCTTGTTTACCACCGGCAGCATTTCTTTAGGCATGGCTTTAGTCGCTGGCAGGAAGCGAGTACCGTAACCGGCTGCTGGGAACAAGCATTTCTTGATCATATAAGTCCTTGAAAGGGCTGTGTGTACGAGTTTCGGCGCAGTCTAATCAGGCGGCGTGCACCTTACAATGCCCCGCACTGGCTAACCGATGCCAACATAGAGAAATATTCTCGCCGATAGTTCCATCGGCGAATGTGAACCGCGAAATCAGCGTAGCTCAAAGATGCCACCAGACAGGATCACCATACGCTCATCGCCCCCCAATGCGAGCATTTGCCGGTATCATGGCGCCTTTGAACCAGTGAACGAGACAGATAGATGGCCGCAGTTAAAATCGTCAACGGGTATGTGATCGACAAGAAGGACGGCAAGTGGACGCTGACCACTACCAATGGCGAACACATCGCAGGGCCTTTCGACAGCGAGCAGATGGCGACTGATGTAGCAGCGGTGTTCACCGACACCCCGGCATCGGCAAAACGCCGTGGCAAAGATCAAGACTGATCGGCTGCACATGCTCAAGCCCTGCCCTTGCGCAGGGCTTTTTTGTGCTCATGTGCAAACAAGTGGCCAATCGCTATAACCTTTTCACACTGGCGCTGTCAGAGCGTCTAGTCCCCCACGCTGAAGACGACAAACCATGAACATGAACAAATTTTTGCCACTGATTGCGGTACTGGCACTGAGCGGCTGTGCCACCTCCCAGCCGACCACCCTGAACAACGGCGAACAGGGCCTGAGCATCGATTGCTCCGGCGAAGCCAATTCCTGGGCCACCTGTTACGAGAAGGCGGATGCCTCATGCGCCGGCACCGGCTATCGCATCGTCGGCACTGACGGCACGCCGGCGTCAAAGGAAAGCGACAAGACCCTGGGCGTCGATGTCGGCAACTACAAGAACCGCAGCGTGGTGGTGGTCTGCAAATAGACGCTACATGTGGATTTCAGCGAACTTGATCCCGAGCCCGCGTACGACTTCGATCAGATCGTCGAGCCGATTGAATGACTCGACTTCGTCGTTATCGTCCACCAGGAAATAACTGCGCCCGGCGCTTTTCTTGAAAAACACGATCCACTCCCCCGAATTCGCCGGGTTCTGGATGACATGGGTGGCAGAGATCAGGCCCTCTACATGGCGCTCTCGTACTTGCTCTCGCTTCATCGCGACTCCAGAAATAAAAATGCCGTCACAGCATGACTGTGACGGCACTGATGCTGATGACCTGTAGTCTATCAGCCGGAAATGCAGGCGTTGGCGGCGTTACGCACATCACGCGGGCGCACTGGCACATTGGACATGCGCTCATGCAGCTTGATCGCGCTGCCACCGGAGCGATCTTCGATATCAAACACGGCGGCCGGGCCTGACGACAGTTTGCCCGGGACAATCACGCGAACGCCGTCCTTGTGCGGCTGCATTTGCAGCGCGCCGCGGCTGTTGGCGAGCTTTTCAGTCAGGCACTGCGCATACTCTTGGGGTTTTTTGCCGGAGATCACGCTCATGGTGGGTAGCGTTTCATTGATCTCGGAAACACTCGCACAACCACCCACTGCTAAAACCAACGGCAGACACACCACACCCCACTTCATACAAAACCTCCGTTAAAGACCGTCCGACAGCACAAATGCCGTTTTTCTCCGGGGCCTTCTGCATTTAACCCGCATCCAATTGCGAATATCTGTTCAAAATTGTCAAACCGACGCCCGACGGCCAGATAATAACCCGTGCGGGCTGATAAACTGCGCGCAACTACAAGCTATCGTTTTGATTTTGTAGAAAAAGCCCTTCTGGAGGCGCCCATGAAATTCATTCACCAGCGCGAGCACCTCAACGAAGACGACATCGTCGTCATCCAATGCTCGCAAATGTGCAACATCCGTCTGATGAACGACGCCAACTTCCGCAGCTTCAAAAATGGTGGTCGTCACACCTACCACGGCGGCGCTTTCGACACGTTCCCGGCCCGTATCACTGCGCCGAGTACCGGTTTCTGGAACATCACCATCGACACCGTCAACCGCCGAGCAATCAGCGTGACGCGCAAACCAACGCTGACGCATTCGATCAAGATCATCCGCCGCTCCAGCACCAAACTCAGCTGAGCCGCCCCGCCTTTTACAGACAGGAAAAATGACCGTGGCCCAAACGACCAAATACGTCATCAAGTACAAACTCAACGGTGAGCGCCGCTTCGAGTTCGCACAACTGGAAAGCAACAGCGTAGAAGAGGCCAAGGATGCTCTGGCCAAGATCCACGACGCGACTGATGTGATCAGCGAAATCACCGTCAGCAAAGCGCTGTAACGCACCGAAACGAATTCGACCGCAAGCGGCGGAGTGTTCTGCCGCAAGGGCCCGCATAGACTGACTGCCTCGACCTTGAGTCAACGGAGTCAGCATGTCGATGTCACCCTCCCGGCTGGATTCGCTCGATTGGGCGAGCCTGGAACAGCAGCTGGATCAGGACGGCTGCGCCATCATTCGCAATCTGCTGCTGGCCGAGAGCTGTGATCGCCTGAGCGCGCTGTATCCGCAGGCCGAACCGTTTCGATCGCAGGTCATCATGGCCCGCCACGGGTTCGGTCGCGGCGAGTACAAGTATTTTAGCTATCCCCTCCCGACCGCCGTGGAACGCCTGCGTACCGCGCTGTATCCGCGCTTGGTGGCAGTAGCCAACCGCTGGTATGAAAGGATGCGCCTGGCGACTCGTTTCCCGCCGAGCCATGACGAACTTCTTCGGCGCTGTCATGCCGCCGGCCAGGTACGCCCTACTCCACTGCTATTGCAATACGGTCCACAGGACTACAACTGCCTGCATCAGGATCTGTACGGCGAACTGCTGTTTCCGCTGCAAGTAGCGATTCTTCTGTCAGAACCGGGGGAAGACTTTACCGGTGGCGAGTTCGTGCTGACCGAGCAACGTCCGCGCATGCAATCCCGGCCGCAGGTGCTGGACCTGAGGAAAGGCGACGCAGTGATTTTTGCCGTGAATCAGCGCCCGATTCAGGGCGGGCGTGGCGACTACCGGGTGACGCTGCGTCATGGCGTCAGTCGCCTGCACAGTGGAAAAAGGCATACCCTAGGCATCATCTTCCACGACGCCCAATGACCGCCATGTACCCGCACACTTTCGATCTGTTCGCCGGCAACGAACCTGTACAGCAGCCCCGCGCCGAGCAAATTGGCGAACAATCGTGGGTGCTGCGCGGGTTTGCGCTGCCGCTGATCGATCAATTGCTGCCAGCGCTGGACAGCATTCTCATCGCAGCCCCGCTCCGCCACATGGTCACACCGGGCGGATTCAGTATGTCCGTGGGCACCAGCAGTTGCGGGGAACTGGGCTGGATCACTGATCGCAGCGGCTATCGTTACTCGCGCGTTGATCCGCTCAGCGGACAGCCCTGGCCGCAGATGCCTCTGGTGTTTGCCGATTTGGCGCACTCGGCGGCGCAGGAAGCCGGGTTTGCAGGTTTCAAGGCTGATTCCTGCCTGATCAACCGCTATGTCCCCGGCGCCAAGATGTCATTGCATCAGGACAAAGACGAAAATGCCTACGCAGCGCCGATCGTTTCGCTGTCGCTGGGCTTGCCGGCCATGTTCCTGTTCGGCGGTTTCGCTCGCAGCGACAAGACCCGGCGGATCCCGTTGTTGCATGGCGATATGGTGATCTGGGGCGGCGTTGATCGCTTGCGCTTTCATGGTGTGTTGCCGATCCGCCAGGGCCGGCACCCGCGCCTCGGCGAACAACGGATCAATCTGACCTTTCGTGTCGCTGGATGAACCTGGAAAGTTTGACCGCAAGGCCCGGAGTGTTGTGCCCAGCATCGCGGATTAACCTGAATCAAACAGGTCAACGGATTAACGCTCATGAAAACGCTGTCGATCACTCTCAACACCGAAGACGATCCACGCTGGGCTGCCGTGCTTGCGCGCGACCCGCGGGCGGACGGGCAGTTTGTCTACGCGGTGAAAACCACTGGTATCTACTGCCGTCCGAGCAGCCTTGCGCGCTTGCCAAAACCACAGAATGTGGAGTTTTTCGACACCGCCCTTGAGGCAGAAGCCGCCGGGTATCGCCCGAGCAAACGGGCCAGCAAGGATCAAACGGTTGTCGCGGCGCAGCACGCCGCCACGGTGGCGACAGCCTGCCGCCAGATCGAGTCTGCCGAAACGTTGCCCGCACTCAATGTGTTGGCTGAAACAGCAGGTCTGAGCCCGTTTCATTTTCATCGGGTGTTCAAAGCCGCGACGGGGCTGACGCCCAAAGGTTACGCAGCGGCTCATCGCTCACGCCGAGTGCGTGAACGTCTGGCGGACGGCGGTTCAGTGACCGACGCGCTGTACGATGCCGGCTTCAACTCCAACAGCCGCTTCTATGAGGCCGCCGATCAGTTGCTGGGCATGAAGCCCGGCGACTACCGCGCTGCCGGGCAGAACAACGACATTCGTTTCGCCGTCGGGCAATGCTCGCTCGGGGCCATTCTGGTAGCACGAAGCGAACGCGGGGTTTGCGCGATCCTGCTGGGTGACGATCCGCACCAACTGGTGTGCGACCTGCAGGATCAATTCCGCAAAGCCAATCTGATTGGTGCCGATTCCGGGTTTGAGCAGTTGATCGCCAAAGTCGTAGGGTTTATCGAGGCCCCGGCCATTGGCCTGGACCTGCCGCTGGACGTACGCGGCACGGCGTTCCAAGAACGGGTGTGGCAGGCGCTGCGGGAAATCCCGGTTGGTAGCACCGCCAGTTATGCCGAGATTGCCCAACGCATCGGCGCACCGACGTCGATGCGCGCCGTGGCTCAGGCCTGCGGCGCGAACTGCTTGGCCGTGGCGATCCCTTGCCACCGCGTGGTTCGCAGCGATGGCAATCTTTCCGGGTATCGCTGGGGCGTCGAGCGTAAACGGCAACTGCTTGAGCGCGAGACGCAGCCTTAGTGCACGCCGATGTAGACCGACACTGATTCGGGGCCGGTGTAGGCCTCGAAGTCAGTGACGAATCGGCGCTGGATCTGCGGATTGGATTCGAAGAAGCTCCAGACTTTGCCCCACGTCGAGATCACTGCGTCAGGCAATGGCCCCTGCGCTTCGAAGACCAGATAGTCGCCGTCTTCGATTACTATCGACTCAAGTCCCTCGGCCGGATTATTGACCGCGACGCCGGCCGTGACATCGAACTGTCCCGAAGCATCCGACTCGTAAGCCGAGTACACGCCATAAACCGGCGAACCGGTTTGTTTGCCGGGAATTTCTTCGGCCAGACCTTTACTGAAAAACTCACCCCACATCGGGCCGATTTTCGCTGTATCGGGTGTGTGTTCGGCTGCGTTGGTCGTGCGTACGCGCACGCCTGAAACCGTGAACGATTCGATCTGTTGCCGTTTCAAATCCATTGAAAGTGCCACTCCCTCTATAGAAGTGCGGCCGCACAGAGCCGCAATGGCGCTCACTTTGTCAGCGATTGACGTCAACCACAACCCGTCCGCGAAGTTGCCCGGCGAGCAATTTCGGTGCGGCATCGATGACATCGCTCAGAGCGATCTCATGGCTGATCAATGGCAACAAGGCGAAGTTCAGATCGCTGGCCAACCGATCCCATGCTTGCAGGCGGCGCGCCTTGGGCTGGGTCACGCTGTTGATGCCGGCCAAGGTGACACCGCGCAAAATGAACGGTGCAACCGATGCGGGGAAATCCATGCCCTGAGCCAGGCCGCACGCAGCCACCGTGCCTTCCGCGCGCGTACTGGCACAGGCGTTGGCCAGCGTGTGGCTGCCGACCGAGTCGATCACCGCCGCCCAGCGCTCCTTGGCCAGCGGTTTGCCCGGCTCGGACAGGGTTGCGCGATCAATGATTTCATTGGCGCCCAATTGCTTCAGATATTCGTGCTCGGACACCCGGCCCGTGGACGCCACCACGCGATAGCCGAGCTTGCTCAACAGGGCGATGGCGAAGCTGCCGACACCGCCATTCGCGCCGGTCACCAGCACCTCGCCCTGCTCCGGCGTCACGCCGTTACGTTCCAGCGCCAGAATGCACAGCATGGCGGTGTAACCGGCCGTGCCGATAGCCATGGCCTGTACGGGAGAGAATGCCTTGGGCAGCGGAATCAGCCAGTCGCCGTTGAGCCGGGCTTTTTGCGCCAGACCGCCCCAATGACTCTCGCCCACGCCCCAGCCGTTGAGCAGCACCTGATCGCCGACCTTATAGTCAGGGTGCGAACTGACCTCGACAGTGCCTGCCAGATCGATCCCCGGCACCAATGGAAACTTGCGCACCACCGGGCTGCTGCCGGTAATCGCCAGCCCATCCTTGAAATTCAGCGTGCTGTAGGCGACGCGCACCGTCACATCGCCTTCGGGCAACTGTTCTTCGTTGATCTGTTGCAGGGTGGCGCGATAACCGCTGTCGTCTTTATTGATCAAAATACCGTTGAACATGATGGGCTCTCGTGGATGGATTGCAGGGGGCATGCCATTCAAATATCACATCGCAACACGTTGCCACACTCGACTTTCCGCCAATCCCGGAATTCACCGAGTGTTTCCCGTGGTCTCGGCCATTCCTTTGGCGGCGGCGGAGATGGCCTCCATCGGCGCTGACAGCCAGCACCGCGCGGTGTTCTGAATTTCAGAGTGGCCCTGAGTCCGGTTTTACTGTTAAAAAACCGGCTCTGCCTCCCTGCCCCCGCTTCATCGTTCGGAGTACCGCTTCAATGAGCCAATGGCCAGACACCCGCATTCTCGATCTGCTCGGTATTGAACTGCCGATCATCCAGGGCCCGATGGCCGGTGCCACGAATTCTTCCATGGTAATCGCCGTGTGCAACGCCGGTGGCCTGGGTTCGATGCCGGCGGCGATGCTGAGCATTGAACAACTGCGTGAAGAGCTGAAGACGATTCGCGCCCACACCGACAAGCCCTTCAACGTGAACTTCTTCTGCCATCAGCCACCCGCCGCCGATGAGCAACGCGCGATTGAGTGGAAGAACCTGCTGGAGCCGTACTATCGCGAATTGGGCGTCGACTTCGATGCACCGACTCCGGTGTCCAATCGGGCGCCATTTGATGCGGCAGCGTGCGAGTTACTGGAAGAGTTTCGGCCAGAGGTGGTGAGCTTCCATTTCGGTCTGCCGGAAAAATCCCTGCTTGATCGAGTCAAGGCGACCGGCGCGAAAATCCTTTCATCTGCTACCACCGTCGATGAGGCTATCTGGCTGGAACAGAACGGCTGCGACGCGATTATCGCCATGGGCTATGAGGCTGGCGGCCATCGAGGAATGTTTCTCAGTGATGATTTGAGCAGCCAGGTCGGCACGTTTGCGCTGGTGCCGCAGATCGTCGACGCGGTCAAAGTACCGGTAATTGCCGCTGGCGCGATTGCCGATGCTCGAGGCGTAGCCGCGGCATTCATGCTGGGCGCCTCGGCGGTACAGGTCGGTACCGCGTACCTGTTCACCCCGGAAGCGAAAATCAGCGCGTCGCATCACAAGGCGCTGCGCACGGCTAAGGACAGTGAAACAGCCGTCACCAACATTTTCACCGGACGCCCGGCGCGGGGTATTCTCAACCGCGTGATGCGCGAACTCGGCCCGATGTCGCCGAAAGCGCCGGCATTTCCTTTGGCCGGTGGTGCGCTGATGCCGCTGCGAGCGAAAGATGATGCGCAATTTGCCAACCTTTGGGCCGGCCAGGCTTTCACGCTGGGCCGGGATCTCAGCAGCGCCGAACTGACTCGGCAGTTGGCCGACGGGGCGTTGGCGAAGCTGACGCGCCGTTGAAATCGAACAGGGTGAGGACAAAATGCCTCACCCTATTTTTTGCCAGCACTTCCTGTTTGGCGGCATTTCGCTATATATTTCTCTATATAGCGATTTCACCCCTCGCATAGGCAGCCCACCTCCAACAATAACTGCCGCCTGCACCTGCCAACAACGGAGCCGTTACATGACCATTCGTGCCTCACGTTTTGCCCCTACCTGCCTGGCCTCTTTGCTCGCCGTATTCACCATCGGCGCTGCCCAGGCCGATGAAGTGCAGGTGGCTGTTGCTGCCAACTTCACCGCACCGATCCAGGCCATCGCCGCCGACTTCGAGAAAGACACCGGTCACAAATTGGTCGCAGCCTACGGCGCTACCGGACAGTTCTACACCCAGATCAAGAACGGCGCACCGTTCGAAGTGTTCCTCTCGGCTGACGACACCACCCCGGAAAAACTCGAAAAAGAAGGCGATACCGTCAAGGGCTCGCGCTTCACTTACGCCATCGGCACCCTCGCGCTGTGGTCGGCCAAGGACGGTTACGTCGATGCCAAAGGTGAAGTTTTGAAGAAGAACGAGTACCAGCACCTGTCCATTGCCAACCCGAAAGCCGCGCCTTATGGCCTGGCCGCCACGCAAGTGCTGGAAAAACTGAAGCTGACCGAAGCGACCAAAGCGAAGATCGTTGAAGGCCAGAACATCACTCAGGCCTACCAGTTCGTCTCCACCGGCAACGCCGAGCTGGGTTTCGTGGCGCTGTCGCAGATCTACAAGGACGGCAAAGTCACCAGCGGTTCGGCGTGGATCGTGCCAGCCAGCATGCACGACCCGATCAAACAGGACGCGGTCATCCTCAACAAAGGCAAGGACAACGCTGCAGCCAAGGCCCTGGTTGAATACCTCAAAGGCCCGAAAGCCGCTGCGGTGATCAAGTCTTACGGTTACCAACTCTAAATGTCGCTGACGAGTGCCGATTTCGCGGCGATCTGGCTGACCCTGAAACTGGCGTCTCTGACCACTGCGATCCTGTTGGTTGTCGGCACCCCGATTGCCCTGTGGCTGTCGCGCACCCGCTCATGGTTGCGCGGCCCGATCGGGGCCATCGTCGCCCTGCCCCTTGTGCTGCCACCCACCGTCATCGGCTTTTATCTATTGCTGATGATGGGGCCGCACGGTTTCCTCGGCCAGTTCACTCAGTGGCTGGGCCTTGGCACTCTGACCTTCAGTTTCACCGGACTGGTGATCGGTTCGGTGATCTATTCCATGCCTTTCGTGGTGCAACCGTTGCAAAACGCGTTCTCGGCGATCGGTACTCGCCCACTGGAAGTGGCCGCGACATTACGCGCCAATCCGTGGGACACCTTTTTCAGCGTGATTTTGCCACTGGCTCGCCCCGGTTTTGTCACCGCGGCCATTCTCGGCTTCGCGCACACCGTCGGTGAGTTCGGAGTGGTGCTGATGATCGGTGGCAATATTCCCGACAAGACCCGTGTCGTCTCTGTACAAATCTACGACCACGTCGAAGCGATGGAATATGCCCAGGCTCACTGGCTGGCTGGCGCGATGCTGGTGTTTTCGTTTCTGGTGTTGCTGGCGCTGTACTCCAGCCGCAAGACCCGCGCGGGCTGGAGCTGATTGATGATCGATGCACGTCTGCAACTTGCTTATTCTGGCTTCAGCCTGGATGTCGATCTGCATGTGCCGGGGCGTGGCGTCACCGCGCTGTTCGGCCACTCCGGATCCGGTAAAACCACTTGCCTGCGCTGCATTGCCGGTCTTGAACGTGCCGAACATGGCTTTATCCGGATCAACGATGAAGTCTGGCAAGACAGCGACAAGGGCATTTTTGTCCCGCCGCACAAACGCGCACTGGGCTACGTGTTTCAAGAAGCCAGTTTGTTTGCACATTTGTCGGTCCTCGCCAATCTGCAGTTCGGCCTCAAGCGCATCGCCAGATCCGAGCGGCGGGTCGACCTGGCGCAAGCTACCGAACTGTTGGGCATCGGCCATTTGCTTGAGCGTCATCCGCAACATCTGTCCGGCGGCGAGCGTCAGCGTGTCGGCATCGCCCGGGCACTGCTGACCAGCCCGAAACTGCTGTTGATGGACGAGCCACTGGCGGCGCTCGACAGTCAGCGCAAAAACGAAATCCTGCCGTATCTGCAACGTCTGCATGACGAACTGGATATTCCAGTGCTGTACGTCAGCCACGCACAGGACGAGGTTGCCCGTCTGGCCGATCATCTGGTGTTACTGAGCGATGGCAAAGCCTTGGCCAGTGGCCCGATCGGCGAAACCCTCGCCCGTCTCGATCTGCCGATGGCGATGGGCGACGACGCCGGCGTGATCATCGAGGGCCAGGTCAGTGCCTACGATGCGGATTACCAGTTGTTGAGCCTGCAACTGCCGGCCACCGAAATGAACATCCGCGTGACCCACGAACCCATGTCGGTCGGCCAGGCCTTGCGTTGCAAGGTACACGCGCGAGATATCAGCCTGAGCCTGCAAAACAGCGAGTTCAGCAGCATCCTCAATCGTCTGCCGGTCACGGTGGTCAGTGAGCAGGCGGCAGACAATGCCGCCCATGTGCTGATCCGCCTCGACGCTGGCGGCACGCCGCTGCTGGCGCGCATCACGCGGTTCTCCCGCGATCAATTGGGCGTGCATCCGGGCCAGCAACTCTGGGCGCAAATCAAGGCTGTCGCGGTACTCGCTTAAATTATTCGGCACGACGGCGTGGGTGTGCGGTCAATCGTTTTACAGACTGCCGCCATCCAAGGAAGCTGCCATGCCCGACACCGAGCTGACCGACGCCCTGCCATCCGATCTGCATTACGTCGATGACACGCAGCCCGGTATCACCCGCAAAAAGCTGCGCGGCAAATTCAACTATTTTGAACCGTCGGGTCAGCGCATTACCGATGCGGACGAAATCAAACGCATCAACGCCCTCGCGGTGCCACCGGCCTATACCGATGTGTGGATTTGCCCGGACCCGCGCGGTCATCTGCAAGCCACCGGGCGCGATGCCCGCGGTCGCAAGCAATACCGCTATCACGCGCGCTGGCGCGAAGTGCGCGATGCCGATAAATACTCGCGGCTGCGCGAGTTCGGTCTCGCGTTACCGAAGCTGCGCAAGCAATTGGAAGCGCTGCTGGCGGCGCCCGGTTTCAGTCGCGACAAAGTCATGGCCACGGTGATTACCCTGCTCGACGCCACTCTGATCCGGGTCGGCAATACGCAGTATGCGCGGGACAACCGTTCTTACGGCCTGACCACCCTGCGCAGTCGCCATGTCGAGGTCAACGGCAGCGCGATTCTGTTCCAGTTCCGCGGCAAGAGTGGCATCGAACACCAGATCACCGTGAAGGATCGCCGTCTGGCACGCATCATCAAGCGCTGCCTGGAGCTTCCCGGTCAGAACCTGTTTCAGTATCTGGATGAACATGGCGAACGGCACACCGTCAGCTCTTCCGACGTCAACACGTACCTGCAAACCCTGACCGGCGCCGACTTTACCGCCAAGGACTATCGCACCTGGGCCGGAAGTGCCCTGGCATTGGCGGTTTTGCGCGAACTCAAACATGAGTCCGAGACCGAAGCCAAACGGCATGTCGTGGAAATGGTCAAAGGCGTGGCCAAGCAGCTGGGCAACACGCCGGCGGTATGTCGCAAGTGCTACATCCACCCGGCCGTGGTGGAAAAATTCATGCTCGGTGCCCTCGCCGAATTACCACGCCCCCGCATGCGCAAAGGCCTGCGCGCCGAGGAAGTGGCACTGGCGATGTTTCTTGAACGAATGAGTGAAGTGACCGACGCGACTTGATCGACAGCGCTTCGTCCTCTAGGCTAGCCACCTTTCCCTCCTCAGGATGATCGCAGAAGTGAACAACCCGGCTCTCTGAAAATGTAATCGCGACAAGCCGCTCAATGGCACTTGTCAGTTTTTACGACATTTTTCCGGAGGTGCCAATGACTCACGTCTCGCGTACGCCTGCACTCGTCTCCCTGAATCAAACGGGTTTTCAATTCGCCAACGGCGAGACGATTTTCAATGCACTGAATCTGAACTTCGATTATCTGCCAACCGCCATCGTCGGTCGCAACGGCATCGGCAAAAGCGTGCTCGCACGACTGATAGCCGGACAGTTGCAGCCTACCGCCGGCACAGTGGTGAATTCGGCTTCGGTGAGTTACGTATCGCAAGCCTTCGTGACCACACCCGGGCAAACGGTGGCAGAGGCAATAGGCGCGGCGCCGATACTCGCGGCGTTGCAGCGACTTAACCTGGGCTGCGCCAGTGCCGATGATTTTGACCTTATTGGTGAGCGCTGGGATTTGCCGGATCGCTTGCGGCAGTTACTGGATGACGCCGGGCTACCCCACATCGCGGCTACCGATCTGACCTTGGCGCTCAGCGGCGGCCAGCAGGCCAGGATCGATCTGATCGGCGCGTTGTTGAGTCAAGCGCAGTTACTGGTGCTGGATGAGCCGACCAATCATCTCGACAGCGATGGTCGGCAATGGCTGATGAGCACGCTTGAAGCATGGCGCGGTGGACTGATCGTCGTCAGCCATGATCGGCAGTTGCTGGAACGAATGCAGCGAATCGTCGAGCTCACACCTTTGGGCGCGACAGTTTTCACCGGGAGCTATTCAGAATTCACGCAGCAGCGCCGAACCCACCGGGCAGCGGCGCAAGCACAACTTGATCAAGCCCGCGCCGAACGCCAACGCGAACGTTCGCGGCTGCAGCGCGAGCACGATACGATCCAGCGCCATGCCGCCGGCAGCCGACGTAATGCGCAAACTGCTAATGTTGCCGGCTTCGAGCGGGCAGCGATGAAAGCCGCTGCGAAGGAAATCATGGGGCATGTTCGCCTCGGCCATCAGGCTCGCAAAACCGATCTGGACACCCGTGTGCGCGATGCCTATGCACACGTCGAGCCTGACAACGAGGTCTTGATCAACCTGCCGGGCAGCGTTGTCCCGAGTGCCCGGCAAGTCTGCACGCTGCTCGATGCCTGCCTGCCGTGGCTACCGCACGACGCACCCTCGACCCGGCTGAACCTCGCCATCCACGGGCCGATGCGCATTGCCGTCAGCGGCCCCAATGGTTGCGGCAAATCAACCCTGCTGAACATGCTCGCCGGTGAGCTGACGCCGGTGTCAGGTGAGTGCATGACTCACGTGCCGTTTGCTTTTCTCGATCAGCAACTAACGCTACTGGATGATCGGACATCCATCGTTGAACAACTACAAGCGCAGCAAACGCCGTTGGACGAAGGCACCTTGCGCAGTTATCTCGCACACCTGCAACTTAACGCGCAGCGCGTCACCTTGCCTTGCGCCTCTCTCAGTGGCGGTGAACGCTTGAAAGCCGCTCTTGCCCTGGCGTTGTGGCGTCAGGTGCCGGCGCAATTGTTACTGCTTGATGAGCCGACCAATCATCTTGACCTGGCATCGGTAGAAGCTTTCGAGCAGGCCTTGCAGACATTTCCCGGCGCAATTGTCGCGGTTTCCCACGACCAGGCGTTTCTACGCGCGTTAAACCCAACCCATGATTTGCATTGGCATGCCGGAGGCTGGAACTTGCAACCGACGAGTTGACCTGTCTATTTTTTGCACGATTGCAGAGGGCTTCTATAGTTGATGTGACACGAATCAGCTGCGGTGACGCCATGGAAGACATTTTCGTCGTGAAGCGTTGCAACAAGATCATCATTCACGGTCGACGCGCCAGTGACAGCCAGCATGATCCCGCCGAAGCCATTGGCTGGTTCCGCATTTGCGATACACGCACAAATGGTTTCATCGGTGATGGCTACGACGCCGAAGAGGATGCGCGACGCGAATGTAATCGGCTCAACGCAGTCAGTTCACCCATTCCGGCCCGCGAGTCTTCCGGCTGATGCCAAACAGAAGCGGGTCTATACTGAAACCAGCTGAAGGAGCAGCGCCCCAACGGCAGAAGGCTCGCAACTCGCGGGCTTTTTGCTGCCGCTCAGCGGTTTCATTGAACGGAGGTGTTCCATGTCCGAAAAAGAGTCCATCACCACCCTCCTCACCCTGCTCGACGCCCGACAGGCGCGACTCGCAGCTGCCTGCAAAGAGATCGCCGACTGGGTTGACCACCAAGGCGGGCACCCGACCGCCCTGCGCATCCGTGATCGCCTGAATGACATCGAGAAGGATGCCCCGCTGATTCGCAACACACTGTCGGCGCTTAAACCTGTCGATCGGCCGTTGCCTCGATTCAGATAACGCCGGTCTCGGAACTTATGAGCGGTGGTACAAGCGTCACCGCGATGTTGCCTGTGCGGCATTTTCTTGTTCTGGCTGCAATGACGGATTTCCTTTCACATAACCATCACATCTGTGCGCATACATTGGAATGACTCCTTTGCGCATTACCTCTCTCACCCGCCCGCATGCGGGTGTTTTTTTGTGTGCCTGACCAGTCGCAGAACGGTGCTGTAAACGAACTGTCAAACGTTTACATGTCGCGAAGGAGACATTTCATGGTTACCCACTTCAGCGTCGATGGGCATCTGGCCTGCGGCCATAAAGGCAAACAACTCACGTCGAGCAAAGAACTCACTCGCGTGAAGTGCCGCAGTTGCCGTAATACCGACGCCTTCAAACAGGCAAGAAAAGATCAACGCAATGCGGCTCGACGCATCGCACGGCAAGCAAAAGCCTCTCACGGCCCAGCGAACTGGCGGAATGAATGGATCGAGCGATTGAGTGCAATGGCAGGGCTCCAGCGCTTGCCTCGAGGCTTTTCCGGGCAGGCGTTTGTTTGAATCTGCTTGAAGAAACTTTCCTGCGGGCAAAACAAAACCCCAACTGCTTTCGCAATTGGGGTTTCGGAATTTAATCTTGACGATGACCTACTCTCACATGGGGAAACCCCACACTACCATCGGCGATGCATCGTTTCACTTCTGAGTTCGGGATGGGATCAGGTGGTTCCAACGCTCTATGGTCGTCAAGAAATTCGGGTACTGAGTCGTGACCAGATGGCCTCGCTTCAGCAAATTGGGTATGTGACAGCTAGGTGTTTTGTGAACATCGAACTTTCGGTTCGTTTCGTCTTCACACACCGCAATCTGGTGCTCTTTCGCCTTTCAGCTCGAAGCAAGCAAATTGCTTGGGT